>NZ_JBVAPG010000085.1:0-36559 GCF_055413685.1 Bradyrhizobium sp. LeoA1Lang
GCCAGCGTCGGGGCGCCAGGACCACACGACTTCGCCGTCCGTGATGCGCGTGCTCGTCAGTCACACCCATCGCGTCCACCGCATCTCACCGCAACGTTCGTGACGATCGCGAGCCGCCCCTCATTCGCGTGAGACGCGCGGAGTCATAGTGCTGATTTGCCCGACGGCGAAAGCGGAATATTTCTCGCGTGAGGGATGGACACGTTTCTGCTGATTTGCCCGTCGGGTTGATATGTCGCACCCAAACCAACCACATCGTCATTGCGAGCCAACGGGTCGCGCGAACGCGCGCCCGATGACAGGCTCCGCGAAGCAATCCATAGCGCCGCAAGCGGAGGCATGGATTGCTTCGCTCCGCTCGCAATGACCGGGCTGTCATTCCGGGGCGATGCGCAGCATCGAGCCCGGAATCCATTTCGCCGCTTGCACAAGCGGAAAAATGGATTCCGGGCCTGCGCCTTGCGGCGCATCCCGGAATGACGGCTAGAGTTGGTGGCTCGGTGGATTCCGGGTTCGCGACTTCGTCGCGCCCCGGAATGACGGCGGTGATCACAGCCCATCCGGCGGCAGGCCGGATGCGCCTGCGGCCACCGGGCGTTTGCGCTTATGCTCGCGGTAGAAGGCGTAGAGTCCGGACAGGACGATAATCGCAGCACCTGTGATCATCATGGCGTCGGGCACGTCGCCGAAGATGAGATAGCCGAGCAGCATGGCCCATAGCAGCGCGAGGTAGCGGAACGGTGCCACGGCGGAGATGTCGCCGGTGCGCAGCGCCATGATGACGCACTGGTAGCCGATCAGGACAAGAACCGCGGCCATCGCCAGGAGGCCGAGCGCACCGGAGGATGGCGGGGTCCAGCCGCCGAGCGGCACGAGGATAACCGCCCCCGTGGCCGTCACCGAGACTGTCGTCAACAGCGTGACGAACAGCGACGGAATCTGCGCCGGTATCTGCCTGGTCGCGAGATCGCGCAGCGCGCAGAAGATCACCGAAATCAAGGCGAACAGCGCGAACTGGTTGAAGCCTTCGGCGCCCGGCCGAACGATGATGAGAACGCCGACAAAGCCGGCGATGATCGCAAGCCAGCGCCGCCAGCCGACGGGCTCAGCGAATGCCAGCGCAGCGCCCAGCGTGACGAGCAGCGGTAGCGCCTGGAGGATCGCGGAGATATTGGCGAGCGGCAAATGCGAGAGGGCCGCAAGGTACGAGACCGTTCCGCCGACTTCGCCGGTCACCCGTAGCGCGACCGGCTTGACCAGCAGCGTCCGAAACGATCGCAGCGCGCCCTGATGGAATGCCAGCGCCGTGATCAGCCCAACGGCAAACACACCCCGCACCAGCATCACCTGGCCGAAGTTCATTTCGGACGACACGAACTTGGTGATCGCATCGTTGACCGTGAAGCCCGCCGTGGCCACCGCCATCAACAGGCTTCCGCGAAGATTTGGGGAAAGGGTCAAGTCAGTTGCTGGGTGGGACTATAGGGAAAGAGGCTCTATAGTAGGGTTTCCCGCTTTAGAAATGGCGCAGCGTTTGACGCGCAATTTGATTGTCATCTGTGTGAACCCGAAATGCAAGCCGAGTTGAAATCCCTCTTCAGTCCCGATGCGGATCCGTTGGAAGATTTTCTGCCAACGGAACCGTTTGGCATACTGGTTATGGCAATGATCGGACCCGCCGGCCAAGAGGGCCACGAGTCTTTTGACTTCATGTTGTGCACGCCTGAATGGTTTTGCTCTAACATGCGCGAAGAATTCAGGATGGGAAGGCACTACCTCTTCGTTCATGACTTCAACTACGTACGATTGGAGAAATTCGTTCGGAACTATTGTGCGAGCTGTGGCGAGGAGACAACGTGGCGCGCTCTGGCAGAAAAATTGTCTCGCCTCGGCAAGTGGGAGTTTGAGGACTACGTCCCCTACCGCGAGCCGCCAATCCTCTGGTAACGGCAGCGGACCGATCTCTGCAATCGCCTGGCGCGCGCAAATTAATAAGAGGGCGCGATCCGGTAGAGATCGCGCCCTATGCCGTTCTCACGTTGCGCCCGCCTTTTGCGCGTATTCCCAGGATGCCTTGGACAGCGGCACCGTGCGCTTGGCGGACTCGATCGCCTTCGCGTTCGCAGCGGTGCCGTCGCGGATCCGCCCCGCAATACCCTGCGTGATGCCCGCGAGGCGGAACAGGTTATAGGAGAAGTACCAGTCGAGATCCGGCACCGCCATGTTGGTGACGTTGCAATAGATCTGCGCGGCCTCTTCCATACTCGGAATGTTCAGCGCCTTGAGATCGGCGTCGGCAAGCCCCGACATGGTCCATTGCATCAACAGATAGGTGAAGTCGGCCATGGGATCGCCGAGCGTCGACAATTCCCAATCCAACACCGCCAGCACCCGCGGCTCGGTCGGATGGAAGATCATGTTGTCGAGGCGGTAGTCGCCGTGGACGATCGAGACCCGCTCCTGCTGCGGCACCGTCTTCGGCAGCCACTCGGCCACCTTCTCGAATTCTTCGATGTGCTGCGTCTCGGACGCGCGGTACTGCTTGGTCCAGCGATCGATCTGGCGCGCGAAATAATTGCCGGGCTTGCCGAAATCGCCGAGCCCGATCGCTTCGGGATTGAAGACGTGGAGTTTCGCCAGCGTCTCGATCTTGCTGGTGAAAATCTTGCGCCGATCCTCCGGCGTCTGACTCGGCAGCGTCGGATCCCAGAACACCCGGCCCTCTTCAAAGGACATGACGTAGAAGGTGGCGCCGATCACGGAGTCGTCGGTGCAGAGCGCGTAGGCCCTCGCGACCGGAAAGCCCTGCTTGCCGAGCGCGGCGATCACGCGGAACTCGCGATCGACCGCGTGCGCAGATGGCAACAACTTACCGAACGGCTTGCGCCGCATCACGTAAGCGCGACCGGGCGTCTCGAGCTTATAGGTCGGGTTGGACTGGCCGCCCTTGAATTGCAGGACCTTCAGCGGTCCCTGAAAGCCTTCAACGTGCCCCTGCATCCAGCGGGCAAGGCTTGCCTCGTCGATGCGATGCCGTTCCTCGACTTCCCGGGTCCCGGAAAATTCTTCGTCCTTCCTGACGCCGTCCGCCACGATGACGCTCCCTCACTCTTCTTGGGGAGCGCCATCTGGGCGTTCCCGATCAGTGCGTAGTGTTTGCATACTTCCGAAGTTCAAGTCTGGCAATGGCGCGATTATGCACCTCGTCCGGACCGTCGGCCAACCGCAGCGTGCGGATGCCCGCATAATCCTTCGCCAGGCCCGCATCGTCGGACACGCCGCCGCCGCCATAGGCCTGGATCGCCTCGTCGATGATCTTCAGCGCCATATTCGGCGCCGCAACCTTGATCATGGCGATCTCGAGTTGCGCGGACTTGTTGCCGACCTTGTCCATCATGTCGGCAGCCTTGAGGCACAGCAGGCGCGTCATCTCGATATTGGTGCGGGCTTCGCCGATGCGCTGCTCCCACACCGAGTGCTCGATGATCTTCTTGCCGAAAGCGGTGCGCGACATCAGCCGCTTCACCATCTTCTCCAGCGCCTCCTCGGCCTTGCCGATGGTGCGCATGCAGTGATGGATGCGGCCCGGGCCGAGGCGGCCCTGCGCGATCTCGAAGCCGCGGCCCTCGCCGAGCAAGAGGTTCGACGCCGGCACGCGCACGTTCTCGAGCAGCACCTGGGCATGGCCATGCGGCGCGTCATCGAAACCGAACACGGGCAGCATCTTCTCCACCTTGATGCCGGGGGTGTCGAGCGGGACCAGGATCTGCGACTGCTGCTGATGCCTGGCGGCCGAAGGATCGGTCTTGCCCATGAGGATCGCGATCTTGCAGCGGGGATCGCCGACGCCCGACGACCACCATTTGCGGCCGTTGATCACATAGTGATCGCCGTCGCGCTCGATCCGGGTCTCGATGTTGGTCGCATCCGACGAAGCCACCGCGGGCTCCGTCATCAGGAAGGCGGAGCGGATCTCGCCGTCCATCAGCGGCCGCAGCCACTGCCGCTTCTGCTCCTTGCTGCCGTAGCGGAACAGGACTTCCATGTTGCCGGTGTCGGGCGCCGAGCAGTTGAAGACTTCGGACGCCCAGGTGATGTGGCCCATCTCTTCCGAGAGCAACGCGTATTCGAGATTGGTCAATCCCGCGCCGTGAAATTCGTCGTCATCATGCGAGGACGGCGGCAGGAACATGTTCCAGAGGCCCTCGGCCTTGGCCTTCTTCTTCAAGTCTTCAAGGATCGGGATCACCTTCCAGCGCGGCCCCTCCTCGTCCTGCTTCTTGTAGATCGGCACCGCCAGGCGAACATGCGTGGTCATGAACGACTGCACGCGGTTCAGCCATTCCCTCTGCTTGTCCGACATCGTGAAATCCATGGGACGCTCCTCGTTTCCTAGACTTTGGGCCGCACTGTCTTCTCGCCGCCCGCGCACCGCAAGGCCTGAGCACGGACGACAATGAATGTGGCGTGCCGGAACGCCGATCGCGCATATCAGCGGATTGACATTTTCCGGCCTTCAAACGATAGTTTCATACAAATGTTTGAAATGCAACTCCCTCTGCGCCTTTCGTCATTCCGGGGCAGCCCGCAGGGCTGAACCCGGAATCCAGAGGTTACGGCGCGAGATTCCGGGTTCGCGACTGCGTCGCGCCCCGGAATGACGGAAAAGGCTGAAGGCCATGCCCAGCGACCAGACCCGTACCGCCATCCTCGCCGCCGCCGAGCGGCTCTATGCCGACCGCGGCTTCGGCGATGTCACGCTGCGCGACATCGTCGCGGAGGCGAACGTCAACCTCGCCGCGGTGAACTATCATTTCGGCTCGAAGGATGAATTGATCGCGGAACTGTTCGTCACCCGCAGCATCCAGCTCAACCGCGAGCGGCTCAGACTATTGCAGGCCGCCGAGGAAGCAGGCGGTGAGCGGGCCTCGATCGATGCGATACTGCGCGCCCTTGTCGGCCCGACCTTGCGCGGCTGCCTGGGTCCGGAGAACCAGCGCTCCACCGCGGCACGTTTCATGATACGGGTCTCGATTGAGTCAGTGCCGCCGATCCGCCGCATCCGGAACCGCGAGATCGACCACTTGCGCAAATTCATCGCGGCGATGCGGCGGTCGCTCCCCGGGCACAGCGATGTCGAACTCTATTGGGGCCTGCACTTCGCACTCGCCATGGCGCAGCAGACCGTGCGCGACAGCGAGCGGCTGACGAAGCTGTCGGAAGGCAAATGCGACGTCGACGACGTCGAAGGAATCATCGAGCGCGTGGTATCGGTCGCAGCGATGGCGCTGACGACGGGCGATGCCGCGAGCAAGGCGCCGGCGCGCATGCTCGCGCGCGACGCGCGCTAAGAGCGCGATCCGATCAAGTTGAATCGGCAGCGGATTGGCTTCACCTCCCCCGCAAGCGGGAGAGGCACAGGCCGCCTTCGGCGGCCGTCCTTAGAGAACGCCGAAGCGGAGCTTCGGCTATGGCGCAGCGCCGGGTGAGGCTCTCTCCGCGCAAAGATAATCTCTTTCTTTTCGCGGAGAGACCCTCACCCCAGCCCTCTCCCGCAAGCGGGAGAGGGAGCGCAGCTTCATTGCGGCTGGATTTCAATCTGATCGGATCACACGCTAATTCAACGCAGAGACAGTGTCAGAAGCAATCGGACCCGTGCCACTGGCCTGGGCCATGCCGTACGCTGCGAATGCAACCGCAGCATTGGCCTGGATCATCACCAGGTCCGGTTTCTTGTTGCCCATGAATGTGATCCGGAAATGGTAGAACGGAATCTGCTGCGCTCCGACCGTTTGATAGGCCAGCACGGCCTGAACGTCGGCGACATTATTTCCCGAGTAGCTCGCCGCCAAAATCGAAAACCGGCAAGTACCGTCTTGGTTGTTGGTGGGACAAGTATAGTGCCAGTTATAAACCGCAGATCCTGGCGGAAAGGATTGCGCAACGGCTGGACTTGCAAGAAACGCCGCAAGTAACGGTAAAGCGGAGCGAGCGAACTGCATCGGCCATTCTCCCCTCACAATTACAGATACAAAAGCAGCTTATTAAATACCCAGCGACGAAATCTGTCTTTCAATTTCGCGGCACAATATGCCGTTTGACGGCCATCGACGGGCGCCCATCTCTCCCCAGCGGCCGTAGCCCGGGTGGAGCGAAGCGTAACCCGGGGAAAGCCCGCGCGATGCTCGACAGATCCCGGGTTGCGCTTCGCTCCACCCGGGCTACGCTCCGCCGCAACGCTTAAACGATCCCCTTCGCCTTCAGGCCCTCGATCTTGGCCTCGTCATAACCGAGACTGCCCGACAGCACTTCCTTGGTGTTGGCGCCGAGCAGCGGCGGTGCGCGGTAGTCGTTGATTGGCGTGGCCGAGAACGTCAGCGCGTTGCGGATCAGCGACAGCGAATGCTCGAAGGGGTGGTCGACCTTGACCTCCATGCCGCGCGAACGGACATGCTCGTCGGCAAACATCTGCGCGAAATCGTTGACCGGGCCGGACGGCACGCCGGCCTTCTCCAGCTCCTCGAGCCAATAGGCGACCGGCTTCTTCAGGAACAGGCCGGCGAAGATCGCCATGATCTCCTTGCCGTGCACGACGCGGTTGTTGTTCTTGACGAAGCGCGGGTCCTTGGCGAGTTCGGGCTCGCCGAGCACGGCGCAGGTGCGCTCGAATTGCGCGTCATTGCCGACCACCAGCATCAGTTCGCCGTCGGTGCAGCGGAACACGCCGGCCGGCATGCCGCCATTGCCCCAGGTGCCGCGGCGCGGCGGCGTCTTGCCGTTGACGAGATAGATCTGCGCGTAATGCGACAGCGAAGCGATCACGGTGTCGAACAGGCAGACGTCGACATGCTGCCCCTCCCCGCCCCTCGCATCGCGATGATAGAGCGCGGACAGGATGCCGATCGAGGTGTTCATGCCGGTCATGTAGTCGACGATGGAGGGGCCGACCTTCATCGGGCCGGCGCCGGGCTCGCCGTCCATATGGCCGGTGACGCTCATCAGCCCGCCCATCGCCTGGAAGATCGCGTCATAGCCGGCGCGCGGCGCATAGGGGCCGGTCTGGCCGAAGCCGGTCACCGAGCAATAGATGATGCGCGGGTTGATCTTCTTGATCGATTCATAGTCGAGCCCGTAGCGCTTGAGATCGCCGACCTTGTAGTTCTCCATCATCACGTCGACGCCCTTTGCGAGCTCGCGGATGATCTCCTGCCCCTCCGGCTTCGCGATGTTGACCGTGACCGACTTCTTGTTGCGGTTGGCGCAGAGATAGAACGAGTTGTTGTTGTTCTCCTTGCCTTCGGGATCCTCCAGATAAGGCGGACCAAAGGCGCGCGCGTCGTCGCCGGTGCCGGGACGTTCGATCTTGATCACCTCGGCGCCGAGATCGGCCAGCATCTGCGCCGACAAGGGACCCGCGAGCACACGCGTCAGGTCGAGAATCTTGATGCCCGAGAGTGGCAGAGCCGACATGAAAACTTCCTCCGAAGAAACTTATGCTCTTGTGGCGCGGGAACAGAGGTCCGGCCGCGCTGTCGAAACAGCGGATACACTATTTTCCAACGGCGAGTACTGCGCTCTCGGCATGAAGCTATCCGTCTATCTTCAGGCGGCCAGCGATCCCCGTCCGGCAGGAATGAACTTTGTATGTATTTTCAACAACTTGAAAGCACAGAATGCATGCGGCGGGATCAGTTGACACAGGGCCGGGAGGCCGGTGTAGGCTGGTCGCCAGCGGGGGTGGCGGCGGACAGAGAAGCACTGACGAGGCATCCGGTGCCCAATGATGCGCGCCACCAGCCGCAGGCGGATCTGCCGAGCCTCGCCTTGGCCGGCCTGCCGTTTGCCGAGCAGCCCGCACTGCAATTGATCTATGACACTGCGCCGATCGGGCTCGCATTCCTGTCGCCGGACTGCCGCTATCTGCATATCAACCAGCGGTTGACCGAAATATGCGGCATTTCCGTCGAAGGGCATCTCGGACGAACGGTGCGCGAATGCGTGCCTGCGCTGGCCGACTCAGTCGAGGCCATCGTCCGCTCGATCATGACGACCGGCGAACCGGAGATCGGCGTCGAGGTGGCCGGGCAGCGTCCCGACCAGGTCGAAGACCGCACGTGGATCACCTATTGGCACCCGCACCGGGGACCGCGCGGCGACGTCATCGGCGTCAACGTCGCCGCCGAAGAGATCACCGAACGCAAGCGCGCTGAAGCCGCACTGCTGGCCAGCGAACGGCAGTTTCACACGCTGGCCGATGCCATTCCGCAACTGGTCTGGATGGCGGACGCTGATGGCCGGATCTTCTGGATCAACAGCCAATGGTACGACTATACGGGCGTGCCCGTGGAAGCCGGCAGCGTGCATGACTGGCAGGCGCTGCTCTCCCCTGCCTCACAGCCGGAGGTCAAGAGCCGCTGGGCGCAATCGCTGCGCGCGGGCGTGCCACTCGAAATGGAGTTGTCGCTGCTCGGAAAGGACGGACGCTACCGCCCATTCCTGACCCGGGTGATCCCGCTCCGGGATGCGACCTCGACGGTGTATCGCTGGATCGGCACCCATATCGATATCAGCGAGCAGAAGCGGCGCGAGGAGCACACCCGCTTCATCGTCGAGGAGCTTTCACACCGCACCAAGAACCTGCTCGCCGTCGTCATGGCGGTCGCCAACCAAACCGCGAAATATACCGGGGACGTCAAGCAGTACCAGACGCGCTTCATCGAGCGGCTGCAGGCGCTGGCGCATTGTCATGATCTGCTGGTCAGGGATAGCTGGCGTGGCTCCTCGCTGCACGATCTGGTGTCGTCACAGATGCGGCCCTTCGATGAAGCCAATTCAGGGCGCATCGACGCGGATGGCCCGGCGATCGTCCTCAAGCCCGACGCCGTGCAGCATCTGGGCCTGGCGTTGCATGAGCTTGCGACCAATGCCTCCAAGCATGGGGCGTTGTCGGCGCCCGGCGGCGAGGTGGTGATCCGCTGGCACGCGGAGGACGCGGACGACCGCATTCGATTCTCGTGGTCGGAAAAGGGCGGCCCCGCCGTGACGCCGCCGCAACGGCAAGGTTTCGGCCGCGTCGTGGTCGAGCAGATCGTGCCCCGCGCCCTGAACGGCAGCGGCAACCTCGATTTTCACCCGACGGGCGTAAACTGGACGCTCGAATTCCTTCAGCAGGCCGATCGATGACCGTCTGTGATATCAGGGGATCAACGTTCAACGATGATCCCCTGAGCGATATCGATCGGACGGGATGCGGAGTTACGCCGCTGCGGCCTTGCGGCGGGCGGGCGCTTTCTTTCCTGTCGCCGCTTCGTTGATGATGCGGACGATCAGCGATCGCGTATCGCGTTTGGCGAACTCATCGGCCATCGATGCGGCCCGCATGCGGTAGCCCGGCTTTTCGAGCACGGTCCGAACCGCCTCGCGCAGGACCCGCGGATCCGGCTGATTGGTCGCCAGATTGATACCGACGCCGGACCACGCGATGCGCGCGTTCACATCGGCCTTGTCCTCGGTCAGACCGGCGCTCACGATCGGAATTCCAAAGCTCATCGCCTGATTGACGCTGCCGTAGCCGCCATTGGTAACGAACACATCCGTCTTTCCAAGGATCCACTCGAACGGCAGGTAGCTGGACACGCGGGCATTGGACGGAATCGGGCCGGGGATCGCATCGACCGGACGACCACCCGTGGTCACGACCACCAGCAGATCCGGCTCGTCCGCAAGGGCCGCCAGTGTCGGCGCGACGAGAAGACCGAAATCGTGATTGGCCACCGTCCCCTGCGTGACCAGCACCACCTTGCGCGTGCCGTCGAGATCACCGGCCCATGGCGGCACCGGCGCCTGGTTCGGAATGATCGGAGGTCTACCCACGAAATGGACCGTGGACGGCAGCTTTCGCGGAAACTCGAAGCTCGGCACCGATAGCTGCAGATAGGCGTCGGCCAGTTCCACAACGGCCTCGAACAGCACTGTCGGCAACGGCCGCGCGCCCAGTTCTGCCAGGAGCTCATTGATCCGGCGCGTTGCCGGCTCGTTGACCACACTGTCATATTCCTTGGCGATGACGGCGTAATTGTCACGCTCTGCCTGGGTGGTTGCGGGCGGAAGTCCAAGGAAGAGCGGTGCGCCATCGTCACGGCTCGAGTGCAGCACCGAAGTCCCGCACAGCACCACCGGAGGCCGATTTGCACGCGAGCCGAGCGCCATCGGAAGCACACCAAAGAACATGTCGTCACCCACGATGACGTCGGGCTGGAGCTCGTGCACGAGCTGCTGCAAACCGGCATGTTGCGCCGGCATGGTATCGACAAAAATGCGCTCCAGGGCGACGCGCAGCCATTGTAGCCCAGGCTCCATATTCTTGAGCTCCGGCACGGCCTCATCGAACTTTCGCAGATCGAGGTCGGCGGCGGCGGGCAGCGAACGGAATCCTGCACCGATGGCCTCAACCCGTGACCGCAGCACGCTGCCGGTCAGGAATGTAACATCGTGTCGCTCGTCGATAAGGCCGCGAGCGACTGCAAGCAGCGGATTGAGATGGCCGGTTGCAGGCGTCGAAGCGATGAGAACTTTCATGTGATCCTCCAGCGTGAACATCGGCGCGGGAGACCATCTCGCCCTGAGAAGGCCCGGCCGGCTCAGGGAGGACTTTGGCGAAGCATCGCTACGCTTCGGCTTCGAACAGCGAGAGAATGGTTACGGCTGAAATGGAAGTTTGGCGAGGGCTCTTTCCCCACGGATAGTCCCATCGTGGGGACACCCTCACCCCACCCCTCTCCCGCAAGCGGGAGAGGGAGCGCAGATTCATCGCAGCTCGAAACTCGACCTGATTGGACGGTGCTCTAGCGCCGGCCGTGCTGACCGCTAAGCTTCAGATGGCTTCGCAAGCGGAGCATCGGCTGCCGCGTCATCGTTCGCGGCCGGCCTTCTGGTCCGCAGCAGGCGCAGAACGAACACGAAGAAGGCAGGGACGAAGAAGATCGCGAGAACCGTCGCGGAGATCATGCCGCCGAGAACGCCGGTGCCGATGGCGTTCTGGCTGGCCGCGCTGGCGCCTGATGCGATGGCGAGCGGCACGACGCCGAGCGTGAAGGCGAGCGAGGTCATGATGATCGGCCGGAAGCGGACGCGAGCGGCGTCAACCGCGGCGTCAGCCAGCGATCTGCCTTCCGCGTAGTAGTCCTTGGCGAATTCGACGATCAGGATGGCGTTCTTCGCCGACAGGCCGATGATGGCGATCAGCCCGACCTTGAAGTAGAGGTCGTTCGGCATTCCTCGGAGCATCACGGCCAGGACGCAACCGATCACGCCGAGCGGCACGACGAGCATGACCGAGAGCGGGATCGACCAGCTTTCGTAGAGGCCGGCGAGCAGCAGGAAGACGAAGAGGATGCTAAGGCCGAACAGAATTGGCGCCTGCGATCCCGATTTGATCTCTTCCAGCGACTGACCGGTCCATTCGAAGCCGATGCCGTTCGGCAGCTGCGAAGCGAGGCGCTCCATCTCGGCGATCGCCGCGCCCGACGAATGACCTGGAGCCGGCTCGCCCGCGATGCGCACCGTCGGGTAGCCGTTATATCCGACGATCTGCGGCGATCCCTTCTGCCACTGGGCCATGGCAAACGAGGACAGAGGCACCATGCCGCCGCCCGCATTGCGGACGTTGAGCTTCAGGAGATCCTCCACCCGCAGCCGGCCGTGATCCCGAGCCTGGATGATGACCCGCTGCATGCGGCCGGCGTTCGGAAAGTCGTTGATGTAGGACGATCCGAGGTTGGCTGTGATCGTGTTGTTGATGTCGGCGAAGGTCACGCCGAACGTGTTGGCCTTCTCGCGATCGATAACAAGAAGAACCTGCGCCGCGTCCGACAACCCTTCGATGCGAAGGCCCGCGAGCACCGGACTCTTGCCGGCCTTCTCCATCAGCTCGGCCGCCGCGTCCGTGAGCGCCGCCTGACCCAGGCCATTGCGATCCTGAAGACGGAAGGCGAAGCCCCCTGTCGTGCCGAAGCCATCGATCGGCGGCGGTGAAAGCGCGAAGCTGGTCGCGTCCTTTAGTGCAAACAATTGCCCGTTGGCGCGATCGGCAATCGCCTGGGCGGATTGGCCCGCGCCCCGCTCGCTCCAGTCCTTGAGGGTCACAAACATCAAGGCGGCATTCGAGCCGTTGCCCGAGAAGCTGAAGCCCTGAATGGCCACGATATCGCGCACGGCAGGCTCCGTCTTGAAAATCTCCTCGATCTGCTTGATCGACGCCAGCGTCCGGTTGGCGCTGGCTTCGGGCGGGCCCTGGATGTCAACGACCAGAAAGCCCTGGTCCTCGTTCGGGAGGAAGGCGGTGGGGAGGCTGACGAAGAAGTAACCGAGGCCGATGACCAGGGCGAGATAGATCACCATCATGCGCCCGGCGCGCCGCACGATGCCGCCGGCAGCATCGGTGTAGCGATCGGTCAACCCTTCGAACTTGCGGTTGAACCAGCCACCGATCCCCTTCTTCTCGTGATGACCATGCTTGATCGGTTTGAGGAAGGTCGCGCAAAGCGCCGGCGTAAGCGACAGCGCCAGAAATGCCGAGAACAGGATCGAAACGACCATGGTCAGGCTGAACTGACGATAGATGATGCCCGTCGAGCCAGGGAAGAACGCCATCGGGATGAAGACAGAAGAAAGAACGAGCGTGATCCCGAGGATGGCGCCCGTGATCTGTTTCATGGCCTTCCTGGTGGCGTCCTTCGGTGAAAGTCCCTCCTCCGCCATGATGCGCTCGACGTTCTCGACGACGACGATGGCGTCGTCGACAAGGATGCCGATCGCCAGCACCATCGCGAACATGGTCAGGACGTTGATCGAAAAGCCCGCCGCCAGCATGACCGCGCCGGTGCCGAGCAATGCGATCGGCACCACCAGCGTCGGGATCAGCGTGTAGCGGAAGTTCTGCAGGAAGACGAACATCACCACGAAGACGAGCACGACCGCTTCGAGCAGCGTCTCCAGCACTTTCTCGATCGAGGCGGACACGAAGGGACTGGTGTCGTAGGGTACCGAATATTTCACGCCCTGCGGGAAGAACCGCGACAATTCCTCCATCTTCGCCTGCACGGCACGCGACGTCGCGACCGCGTTGCCGGTTGCGGAGAGCTGGACGCCCACAGCGGCGCTCGGCTGGCCGTTCAGGCGACTGGAGAAGTTGTAATTCTCCGCGCCGAGCTCGAGGCGGGCAACATCCTTGAGCCGAACCGTGCTGCCGTCCGGGTTTGCCCGCAGCACGATGTTGCCGAATTCTTTGGTGTTGGCGAGCTGTCCCTTGACGAGAACGGTCGCTGTCAGGTCGGTTGTGACCGGATTCGGCGATGCGCCGATCTGCCCGGCCGCGACCTGGGCGTTCTGCACCATGATCGCACCGTTGATGTCGGCGGCGGTCAGCCCGAGGCCGACCATCTTGTCCGGATCGATCCAGACGCGCATCGCGCGTTGAGCGGCGAACAACTGCGCGCGCCCCACTCCGCGAAGACGGCGCAGTTCGCCAAGCACGTTGCGACTGAAGTAGTCGCCGAGCGCGACTTCATCGAGCTTGCCATCGGTGGACGTGAGCGACACGATCATGAGGAAGCCGGCTGAAGCCTCTTCCACGGTCACGCCCTGCGCGGCCACCGCTGCCGGCAGTCGCGATTGAATTCGCCGCAACCTGTTCTGCACGTCGACGGACGCCTGCTCGATGCTGGTGCCGGCCTCGAAAGATACGTTGATGCTGATCGAGCCTGACGTGTCCGACGTCGATTCGAAATACATCAACCTGGCGGCGCCATTCAGTTCCTCCTCGATCAGGCGCGTGACGCCCTGATAGATTTCCTGCGGCGAAGCCCCCGGATAGGAGGTCGAAATCGTCAGTTGCGGCGGCGCGACCTTGGGGTACTGCGCGACCGGCAAGAGCGGAATCGCGATGACACCGGCAATGCAGATGAACAGGGCAAAGACCCAGGCAAGGACCGGCCGCCTGATGAAAAACTGAGCCATCAGATTACCTCGCCCGGTTGTTCGGCTGGTCGGCGGGGATTCCCGCTTCGCGATCGGCAGGCTTCCACGGCTCGGGGACAACCTTGCCACCGGAGCGGACCTTCTGCACGCCATCGACGACGACGCGCTCCCCCTCCTTCAGGCCGGACTCGACGACCCATTCCGAACCGAGTGCCTGTCCAAGTTCGACGTCGCGCGTCTCCGCAATCCCGCCTTCCGATACGAGGTAGACCTGCGCCTTGCCGTCGCGGGCCCGGGTCACGGCACGCTGAGGAATGGTGATGGCGCCCTCGCGAACGGCCTGCGCAATGCGCACGCGAACATACATGCCGGGTAACAGGTCGTGTTTCGGGTTCGGAAATTCGGCGCGCAGAGTGACCTGCCCGGTGGTGGAATCGACGCTGGCGCTGGCGAACAGCAACCGCCCCGCTTCCGCATAGAGGCCGCCGTCGTCGAACACGAGTTCGACCCGGGCCTCTCCCGGCGCCGGGCTGGCGAGCTTGCCCTCCTCAACGGCGCGCTTGAGCGTGAGCAGGTCCTGCGCCGATTGCGTGAAGTCGACATAGACGGAATCCACCTGCTGGATCAGCGCCAGATTCTGCGTTCCGTCGGCGGTGACAAGCGCGCCCTCGGTGACGAGCGCGCCGCCGATGAGGCCGCTGATCGGGGCGCGAACCTCGGTGTAGTCGAGATTGATCTTCGCCTCGGCGAGCGCGGCTTCGGCCAATGCGACGTCGGCATCGGCCTGGGCGAGGGTCGCAGTTGCCGTATCCAGGTTCACGCCGCTGGTGGCGTCGCGCTCGTGAAGGGTCTTCTGGCGCTCGAACTGCTGTTTCGCATTTTGCTGAACGGCCTTCGCACGCCGCAGCGAGGCTTCGGCGCTCGCCACGCGCACCTGGAAGAGCTTCGGATCGATGCGGTAAAGGACGTCGCCTTCCTTGACCGGAGTGCCCTGCGTGAACACGCGCGCCTGAAGGATTCCGGAAACACGCGCGCGAACCTCGGAGATGCGCGTCGCAGCGATGCGGCCCGGAAGCTCGTTCACGACCGGAACGGGATGCGCTTTGAGTTCGATCACGCTGACCGCAGGCGGAGGCAGTTCCGCGCCTTGCTGCGCGGCAACGCCACCGATCGTTAGCGCCAGGAATGCCGCCGCTGCCAGATATGTCCTCACGCGCGGCAGAGCTCTGCTGCTGTACATTTCTTGATTTCCTTGAGTGTCCGCGAATTGTGGGCGGCATCAGCTTTCGTCGGGAAAGGACGTGTAGATCGTCCTGATGCCTGCGAGGATTTCGGATCGCTCGGCTGCGTCCCACTGGTGGAAGCCGAAGAGTTCGGTGCAGTAAAAGCCGGTCAGCGCCAGGTAGGCCATCAGCGCCGCTTTCGGCCGCAGGCCCGCGGCCATCGCGCGCAAGTCCGCCAGGGTCCAGTCGCGCATCTGCTCCTGGATCTTCTCCTCGCTCGACATCGAGGCGCTGATCGCGAGCGCGACCGCCTTGTCCCGATCGTCGGGAATCCGCTCGGCGACCGCGATCCGGCCGAACAGTTCGGGATGCGGCGTGCCGGCGTTCTCCGCCACGGTCTGTTCGATGCGCTCAAGCTCCGCCTTGACGCGGCGGTCGATCAACGCCTCCAGCAGCGCGCTCTTGGACCTATGGTCGTAGACGACCCGCGACTTGCTGACGCCAGCCTCCTGGGCCACCGCATCGATCGAAAGGCCCGCGGCCCCGAGACGGATAACCACCCGCTCCGCAGCATCGAGGATATCGTCGGTCGTGATTTTGCGTGTCCTGGACAATTCGCGCCCCTCATCGGCGATCGATAAAATACGAACGTTCGTGTTTTAATTCAAGTAAAGATTTGCTGATAGCAGGCAATATTGCGAGGCATCGGTTGTCGGATTGGCCGTTGAAAACAACCAACTCTCGCACAACAGATTGAAATACTTAAGTATTTTGTGATCGCCGAGTATTCCCTTGGCGCCATCCGTTCGATCGGACGCCGCCTGGGCTCGCCGGACCAGCGCGTGCTCGCGACGTCCGCGATGGGTCCGAAGTCAGCCCTTTTTCTTTTTGGCCGGCTTAGCCGCCTTGACCGGCTTTGCCGCCGGCGGCTTTTCTTCGGCGGCCTTCTTCATCGATCGCGCATAGCTGTCGGCCACATTCTCCGCCGTGATTTGCAGCCGTCTCGCCGCCGCCGCTGCCGACGCGAGCGTGTTCTTGGCGAGGTGTTTATGGCGCTCCTTGGTCTCCTTGTCCTTGGCCTTGACGG
The DNA here is from genome assembly GCF_055413685.1 of Bradyrhizobium sp. LeoA1Lang. Taxonomy (NCBI): domain Bacteria; kingdom Pseudomonadati; phylum Pseudomonadota; class Alphaproteobacteria; order Hyphomicrobiales; family Nitrobacteraceae; genus Bradyrhizobium; species Bradyrhizobium sp. LeoA1Lang. The sequence continues at coordinate 16,288 of NZ_JBVAPG010000085.1, forward strand.
CCATTCCCATCAGACGGCCATGCTGCTTCCTGGCGGCATCAGTGATCGCCTTGGCCTGCTTCTTTGCCATCGACCGAATCAGAACGTCCAAATCCCCTGCCGCCATTTCTCTTCCCTACGCTCAGATCTCGCGCAGCGTGATACACTGGCCTTCCTTTCCGATCAATTTACAGCGCCGGCGGCGCACACCGGATTGTCGAGCGGCCGGAAGCCGAGAAGACTAGAGCGGCCATCGAAGCCTGCTGTTGATCAGCGAGACGGCATCAACGAACAGACGCGCGCGGCTGGCAGCAGCCGCGAACGCGCGCTGCCTCAATATTCGCCGCAAGCTGTAGATTTTGAAAATATTTTGGTGATGAAAACCCTGATGGTCAGCAAGCGAGAACAGCCCCCTGAACGACTCGGCCACTCCTCTTTCGGGAATGATCCGAAAATTCAAATGCCTGCGGGCGTTTACAGAAGCGGTAACAGGCTGTCTTCTCAATGCGCGCACGCCCTCGATTTTGACCTGCAAGCGTCCCCATGACTCTGCGCCGTCGTAGCGAAGCGGCCACAGCCTCTCACTCGCAGTTCGCGTGAACGCGCATGTCGCGCGGCGTCATGCCGTAGTAATTTCGGAAGGCGCGATAAAATGTTGCAAGGCTATCGAAGCCACAGGCATAGGCGACATCCGCGACGGGCCGTGACGGCGCCATTGCCAGCAACTCGCCCGCTTTGCGCACCCGCAGGGCCGCCAGCGTGCGCGAGAATGAGAGCCCCGTCGGCTCGAACAGCACATGAACCTGCCGCAGCGATATTCCGAGTTCTTGCGCGACCTGCGCGGGCGACAAGTCCGGCTGATGCAGATCGCGGACGAGAATGTCACGCGCGGCATAGTAGAAGCCCGAACGCAGCGCCGCGCGGCACTCGGGCATTCCAGGCAAGAGACGGCCCCGCGCCAGCATGGCCAATCTTGCGATATGCGTGATCTCTGCCGAGGCATCGGCGACACCGCGCGGCTCCTGCGTCAAGGCATGAAACAGCGCCGAGAGCGCCCTGAAGAACGGGCTCTTCTGCAACAGCGTCGCGGCGAAAAGGTCATGGGCCGGCGCGCCCAGCAGCACGTCGCGGCCCAGGGGGATCTTCAGCATCAGGAAGTCGAACCCGTCGGAACGCTCGGGTGTCCCCTCGAAGGGAGTGTCGGAATGGTTGATGACGATGTCGCCATCGGCCACGCGATGCCCCCGCCCCCGGCCGACATCCATCCAGCCGGCCCCGCGCGTCTGCCACGCAATGCACAGGCTGTCGGCCGGCATGCGCGCGATATCGCCGCTGGTCCGGCTGACCCGATAGGACGAGGCATGCATCCGCGAGACGATCGCGCCTCCGATATCGATCGCGGAAAACCGCCCCTGAAAGTCGGCGCGGCGCTCGGTCGGCAGTTCGATCGTGACACCGAACAGGCTCTTTCCGCGCACCTCGCGCCAATGATCGAAGCGATGCTCGGGGTCGATGTCGTCGGTCGTAAAGCTGAGCACAGGGGTCTCATCGTCCAAGAGGAATGAAAAGCGTCTTTGTCCCAAAACGGGGCGAGGTCGGTGTGCCGGTACCCGGGAGGCCCCGAACCGATCCCAATACTTTCCGGAACACCGCCTCTCCCCGCCCCACCCGCCGGCGCGTGGCCCCACGGCAGCCGAAAAGGCGGGAGCGCATTCGTCCCATGATGGCGGCCAGGTGTCCTGATGCGGTGCCCGTGGCGTTCTGAAGTTTTTCTGATATTTTCTGAATGAGCCGCTACAGCACGGATTTTCCGACATTTCCGGCGCCTTGGGGCAGTTTCGGGGAACCGGGGGCTGGGTGTTTCGTTTTGCCGGATTTGAGCTCGATCGGGAGCGCGCCGAGTTGCGCGGGCCGGATGGCGAGGCGGTCAGGCTCAGGCCGAAAGCGCTTGAGATGCTGCAGCTATTCGCCGCCAATGCGGACCGGGTACTGAGCAAGGAAGAACTGATGGAGGCGGTCTGGCCGAACGTCCATGTCGGCGAAGACAGCCTGTTCCAATGCATCCGCGAGATTCGCACCGCGCTGGGCGATGACCGGCGGCAGACGATCAAACTCGTGTCTGGCCGCGGCTACCTGTTCGCCGCCGAAGTGTCGATTAAGCCGCCAGCACCTGCCGTTGCCGTGCAGGCAAACGCCGAGCCAATTGCAAGCGCTGAACCCGCGACCGGGATTACAACACCGCGGCGGCTATTCGGCCTGCGCCGGCCGGTGGCTGCCGCCGCCGCAGCAGCCCTCTGCGTGATCTTCGGGTTTGCGGTGGCCGCTCCGACCTTCCGTCCCGATCTCATGTTCAAGCGGTCGCCGCCGACCATTGCGCTAACCCCGATCGTCGATGCGAGCAACGACCCCCGAGGGCCCGGCACGGCGGCGGCTGTCACCGACCGCCTGACCGACGGTCTGGCCAGGATCGACAATATCCGCGTGGTCGCACCGCGGCAGGTCGCGGCGGCAACGGCGCCCGCATCCACGCCCTCGGCACAGTCAGATTTCGTGCTGAATGGCGAACTGGAGAAAGGTCCGCAATCCTGGATCTTGCGGGCGCGCATGATCCAGACCGCCACCGGCGAAGTCCAGGCGGTCGTTACGGTTTCGGTCGACGCCACCGAATCGGACATGCAGTTGCAGCAATCGCGGCTGGCCGCGGGAGCAGGTCATGCGCTGGCACGGCGCCTTAACGCGCTTCTGGAATCCGGCGCCCATCCGGCGGCAGCCGGCGACGCCAAAGTTGCGATCGAGCAAGCCACAGCCTCGATCAATCGAACGACGCGCGAACGTTTTGCCACAGCGCAGACGATGCTGGAAAAAGCGCTTGCCGCCGAGCCCGACAATACCGAGCTGCAGATCGCGCTGGCCGCCCTTCAGTTGCGGGGGATTCAGATGACGTGGTACGCGCCGGCCGAACGCGCAGCGGCGGAGCGCAACGCCGGATCGCTGCTGGAGCGCGCACGACAGACGACGCCACGTTACATTCCGGTGCTGGAAGCCTATTGCCGCTTCCTGACCGCGACCAACGAGTTCGTTGAAAGTCTGGTGGCCTGCGCGAAAGCATTGAGTTTTGATCCGTGGAACGGGTTGGTTCTCTACCACATCGGCCTGGCGCAGCTTCAATTGGGGCGCTTCGAGGACGCGCTGGCAACATTCAAGCAGGCCGATCGCTTCGACACGCCGGAAGTTTCGCGCTGGACCTGGATGCTCGGGGCGGGATGGACCGCCCTGCTCATGGGCAGCAACGAGGAAGCGGTGTCCTGGCTGCAGCGGTCGATCGCCATCACGCCAGCGTCGGGACGCCCCTATATGCTGCTGGCCGTGGCCTATCAGCGCCTGGGCCAGCCGGACGAGGCAAGGACGGCGATGGCAAAGGCCATGGCGTTGCGGCCCGATTCGACGGCCCTCAACATCTCGCTGCCAACGCGCAATGCCAGCCCGGCTTTTCTCGCGGCGGGCGAGCAGTCCATGCAGACGCTGCTCGAGCTCGGATTGCCGGAACGCTGACGATAACAACCTCGCTCAAAGCGTTGTCGTCAGTGTCTTTTGCGGCAGGCCCCGACCTGTCACGTACCCGCCTCACAGGGACCCGGACGCATCCATCTGCTTGGTCATCTTGCTTCGCTCCTCCGTGGTCAGTTCACCTGCCTGCTCGGCCGCGCCCGGACCGTTCCCAATGACACGAAGCCTGCCATTCGGATCGTACTGTCCGCTCTGACGCCCAGGACGTCGTCGTTCGTCACGCGGCTGATCGCCTTCATCCTGCGGGCCGCCAAAACCGATGAACTCGACGATAATGACCGACGGCTGGGCGTCAGCCGGACCTTGCCGCGGGACCGCAGCCTGTTGCGCCGCGGCTCCGGCGGTGCTGTTCGCCGCGAGCGCATTGCTCACATTCGGCGCCTCGATGATGGGAACGCCGGTGACGGTCCCTTGCGCCTGGATGTTGCCGGCATTGATGATCTGCAGCGCAGCCAGATTGACATTGTTGGCGCGGATGCCGGCTTCGCCCGCATCGATGGTGCCGAGCGGAGCAACCAGATTGACGTCGCTTGGCGGTACGTCCGGGAGAGACCTGATGGCGGCAATGCCCGCGCCGCTCGACGGCATCGGCGGAGAGATGGTCACGTTGCCGTAGCGGTCATAGCTGCGGAGCGGCGGCGTGAAGATCTGCGTCGTCTTGGAGCCGCGGCCGGCATTGATATCGCCTTCCGCCGACCAGATCAGGATATCGCCGCCGTATGTGGTCATGACGCGGGAGAGGCCCAACAGGACGCTGCCCTTTGAATACATCTGGATAGCGCTGTCGGCGCCCATCGTGATCAGACCGGCATTGGGGCCGGGAGCGATGCCTTCGACGCCGACCAGTGTCTGTCCGCCGGGCGTCAAGGTCTGGATCGCGCCGCCGAGTTCAGTGCGGATACCCGCATCCCGCAGGATCTGTGGCCCGGTCGGATTGTCCGGATTGGGCGTGAGCGAGCTGAACATCGTGATGTCGCCGTGATAGGCGATCGGCCGGCCTGCGGCGTCGTTGCCCGGAAACAGCGTGGCGATGGCCTCGCGGCCACGCACGTAGCTGCCGGCACGGCGACTGTCCTGATCGTTGTACTCCTTCCCGCTGATATCGAGCTCGGCGTAATAGACCTGCCGGACGAACACGCCTTGCTGTTCGGCAGGCAGCGCCACGAAGAACGCGAGCGCCTCCTCCTTGGTGCCGGTGAAGACATATTGCTTGCCATTGGCGACATAGGGGTGCTCGGGCGAGAACCGCTTCGTGAGCCAGGTGAACAGGTCGTCTTCATAGGTCTTGGCCACCTTGCCGGGCTGGTCGGCAAGCGGCCGCGCAGGATCGGCGAGATTTGCTGAGTCAAAATAGCGCTCGGCGAACCCGGAATAGTTCGGCCCGCTTGTGCCGACGCCCGCAGTGACCGTGATTCCGGCGCCGCCGCTGCGATTCTCCGCCGCCAGCGGATCGACGTCCGGAAGCATGCCGATGCTCACCAGCAGACCCTTGTCGGCCTGGTACACGTTGCGGCCGGCGGTGATGTCGAACTGTCCGGGTCCGGCGATGCCGTACTTGGCGTAATAGATGTCGCGGCCGGCCGAAATTACCGAAATATCGGTTTCATGGTTGTGCAGGATCAGACTGCCGGACGAGCGATCATTGGCTGCGTCGATGATGTCGCGGCCCGCCATGATGCGCACCGGCTTTGCCGCGACGTAGTATTTCGCGGACGAGACGTCATACGGATTAACCGTCGAAATTCCTCCGGTGGTGAGGCCAATAATGTCGCCATTTGCCGCATAGAAGCGCACGGGCTCGGGATCGGCGGCGTGCAATGTCGCGGTCGGCGTGTCCGCGATCGGCGTATCGAGAAAGAACGTGAATGGGCTGAGACTCCCAAAGGCGCCAGCGGTCAGTAGCGCCGGGGTGACGTTTGTGATCGGCTGGCCGGTGATGGGATCCGGTATCGGCTGACCAGGTGCGCCGGCGTAGAACGCCGGCTTGAATGGATTCGCAATCGAATTGGCATCGGCCCTGGCGCCGGAGATGCTGACGGAGAAGCCATTCGCGTAGATCGAGCCGCGTGCCAGCAATTCGAGCTGGCCAACCGGCGACGGCGCTAGTTCGAAACCCCGCAATGCGCCGTAGGCCGAAACTTCACCGGGAAGAAGGATATCGCCGCTCGCGGCAACAGCGCGGAAGGTGGGCGGGGCGTAGGTCGGATCCCAATTATATGCATTGCCAGTAAGGGGCGGTTGATAGTCGAACATCGGCATCAGATTGCCACCTGCCGCGAACAGGTCGATCGAGGTGGTCGGACGCCAGAGCGAGAACCACGAATTGCCGCCATGATCGTAGGGAATCTGCGTGCCATCCGCGGCGGTGTAGAGGAAAGGCGTGGTGTTTTGGACAGGTAGACGGCCGGGATCGGCGGTGCCGGCCAGAGCCAGATCGCCGCGGGTGGTCAGCGTCGCCGCCGCATCGCCAAGGACGACGAACAATCCGTCACTGTATCGCGTCTGGTAGGCGACCAGCGGATCGGGGGCGCGCGGATCCACGGTACTGGCCTCATACACAGGTGCGAGCGTGCCGATCGCGCCAGCCGCCAGATCAAGCTGCCCACGGAGATTCGTCAGCGTGGCGCCCGGTCCGTTGAAGGACATGCCGCCGTGCAGTATGCCGCCGATCTTGATGGTCAGGTCACCGCCGCCGGTGAGATCCAGCGTTCCGCCGGTGACCCGATCACCATCCATGGTGACCGATGTCACGCGTCCGGTTCCGCCGATTGCCACGTCGAGCGCCGTATTCGGCGGATAGAGACTCGTCAGGGCACCGATATCGCCACCGGCTGAAACGGTCACGTTACCGCCGCCAAGTGCGCCGAGGCCGCTGAAGCCGGTCAGCGTCCCCAACGTCTGGCTGCCATCGTTCGGGTTGACTCCGTTGGAGTAGAGTCCGAAGTTGATCCACCAGGCCGTCGCCTGGCCGGCGATGTCCCCGCCCTGCCGCCACAGCCAGTTGCCAACCGCATTGCTGGTGCCGAAGCTCAGGCCGGAAATATTGCCGCCGGCCGAGAGCAGCACGTTGCCGCCGTGATCTGGATAATAGGCCTGATAGAGCGTCCCGTCGGGCAGCGTTTTGCCATCGGCGCCGCGCGGAAGCTGGTATTTCGGATCGACCGCGGCAGCCTGAGTGCCGGCGGTGTAGACGCCATAGAGTGAGTATTGCGTGTAGTTGCCCCCCGCCAGCAATTCGAGATCACCCGTGCCGGTGCGCGGCACGCTGAAAATCGGCGACCCGAGCCTGAAACCTGGACCGCATATTTCAGGAGCATAGCTGCACCAGAAGACAGGATCGTCGCTGGGATCGACTCCCTGCGAGTTGCCCGGGAGAATGACGAGCCCGACAGCTCCCGAGTAATGGGTGTCGGCCAGGTTGATGTCTCCGCTGCGGCCCGGCTTCAACGTGCGGGTGTCAGCCGACCTGAGATCGGCGCCGGCTGCGAGCCGCATTGACCACGACAGTGATCCTGCGGAAAGCATGGGAGCGCTCCCCCAGACTTTACCCTGGCGTCCATCCGCTCCAGGCGCGCGCAGCGGAACAAATGGGTTGATGACGCGCTCGCCGCTTGGGTCGATCGTGACAAAACCGCCTTCGGAAATCTGAAGCAGTCCTGGAAGGACTGAGCCGGCGGGAATGGTTATATCCTGCGCGACTTTGATGGGAGTGATTTCAGTCAAGAACACACCCAAAGGAGCGCCTGCTGGCCAGAGCATCGCCTGGATTGGCACGACAACCGGCAGGAGAGTGCCGGCACTCAGTATTGTCCCGGCTGGAAGCTCGGTGCCGCCAGGGATGACCTGTCCTTTGGTAAAAGTCTGGCCGTCCGGGAGCCGAATCGTGGCTCTTGCAACAACGCCGCCAGCAGGAACGGTGACTGAATCGGCGAGCGTGACCTCCGTCGGGATCACCGCGCCCGCGACCACGGTCATGTTACCGAGCGGAATGGCGAAGTTCAGGGAATCGACGCCGCCGAGCATCGTTCCCGCCGCGATGGTCACGCTGACAGGGAGCTTGAGGTCGACACTGTTCGCATCCGTTCCCTGATAGCCCGGCCTCGTGAGATACCAGCCATTGTCGCCGTCGGGCGTTGCCACCGGCTTGCCGAAGCCGTCGGTGACGCTGCCGTAGATGTTGAGATCGCCGCCGGCGCGGATGACAATCGAGCCCGGTTCGCCTGCCCCATAGGTCGGCGACATCGGATTGCGATCCGCATTGGAGCCGTAGCGGTATCCGGCAAGGTCGATATCGCCCTGCACCGTCAGGTCGCCATCGTCGGTTGCGCTTCTGATCTCGACGCCGGGCCGCAGATGGAAGGCGTTTCCATATGCCTTGAGACCGGCGATCTTCGACTGCAGCGCGCCATTCAGCCAGGCCGCATCAATGAATGCGGTGCTGTCGGCATCGATGCCGTCAAGATAGTCCTGGGTGATGATCTGGTTCGGACGACCGCTGGCAGTGGGGTTGGGATCGAGAGGCGCATCGTTGTAGCTGCGGAATCCGTTCAGCGCGATGCTTTGCGCGCCGCGAATATCAAGCGGCCCTGCCGCGGAGACGGCAATGTCGTTGGCGCCGTCGCCCGTACCGTTCACGCCGCCGCGACGCGGCGCGTTCAAGATGATGCTGCCGCGCGCGACCGTGTCCGCCGAACGCACATCGATCGTGGCGCCCGCTGCAAGATCAAGCGTGCCCTGTGCCGTCGTCAACTCGACAACGGCGCGGTTCGACGCTTCGATCGGTTGGCCGTAGCTGTCGACGCGCAGCACCGTGCCATGCGCGTCGAGCATCGATCCCGAGGCCAGGGTCAGGTTGTCGCGTGCGGAAAGCCTGATGGTGCCGACCTCCGCGCCGCTGGCGTCGATGCGGCCCACCACGGTAAGGCTGCCGCCGTCGACCGAGATAGTGACCTCGCGCGCCTTCACCTCGTTGCCGATCGTGAGATCGCCCTGCTTGAGCACGAAGCTGCGCGCGCCGATGACGCCGCTCTCGGTCAGGCGCTGGTTGAGATCCACGAAGTCAGCCAACGTCTGGGCGCGAATGGCGATGCCGCCTTGATCGTACGGAACGATCGCACCCCCGCCCGCGTCATGGCCGCCGCTGCTGTCGCCCTTGATCAGGCCGGCCAGATCCACCCGCCCCGCCCCGGCGCCCAGCGCCTCCACCGTCACGGTGCCGGCATCGTTGTTCGCGGCCGAGATATCGATCGTCGACCCCACCTGCTGGACCACGTTGCCTTCCGTGCTGGTCAGGATCACGTCGCCGCCCCAGCTGTAGCGGGTCTGATCGATCAGCTGCACGGCACGGCCGGCGAGGTCGAGCTTCGATCCCGAGGCGAGCACGATGTCGCCGGTCGCATTCATGGTCAGCCGTCCGCTGGGCAGGCCGATGGTGGTGTCGAACTGCGTGATGCTCGCCGCGTTCAAGCGGATTTCGGCGCCGAGCGCATCCGTCGTGACAACCGCGGCGCCCGCCGGCGCGCGCATGGTGAGCGGGCCGCCCGCCGTGATGGTGGTGACGGAGCCGGCCTCACCTGTCAGTAGCGGCGTGATCAGGTTGAGGGCACCACCGCTATAGGCATAGCCCTTGCGTTCAACATAATCGCCCTGCGCCTGGTAGACCGATAGCGAGCCTTTGCCATTGGCGGTGATGCGATCGCTGGCGGCAAGATTGACGGTCGAGAAGCCGAGTGCCAGACGATCGAGCGTCGTGTCCTTGCGCTGTCGCTCCGTATCGCTGTAGCCGAATACAATGCGTTCGGCGTTGATGTTCAGCGCGCCGCTGCCGGTGCCGGGACCATTTTGCACAACGGCGCCGGGAGGCGCGCTGCCGAATTGGTCCGCTGGTCCCACGACGTTGCCGATCACGCCGTTCCAGTACAGCGTCTCGGTGGTGATTGTCGCAACATCCCCCGCATCACCATAACCGTAGATCGCCGGCGTGTTCAGCACGAGCTGACCCAGAGAAGATTTTCCAGTTGCCGGGTCGATCGTGCTCAGGCTCACCGTCCCAAAGAAATTGATCGAATTGGCGGCCCCCAATGTCAGACGCTCGAGCTTCGGCGCGCCGAGACTGGGATCGCCGGCCAGCAACATGTTCAGGACACTTTGATTCAGCAGAAAGCCGGTGGGAACGTTGGCATCAGCCAACGCGGCGGTCTCACCGATATTGATGGTAGGCACCGCGAGGGACAGGTACTTCGCGCCCAACCTGAAATTCGTGCCGAATTTCACCTCGCCTGGAGTCAGGAACGTAATTGTGCCGTCGGAGACGATGCGTGCGTCGCTGGAGCACGAACCGCTCGGACAAGCGCCGATTGTGATTCCGCCTGTCGCTGTCCCGCCACTCGCCGGAGGCAGGAAGTTGAGCCATCCGTTCGAGACTGCGACCATGGTGCCTGGGCTCGAATAGAGCAGGCCGTCGGATGAATCGAATGGCGGCTTGCCCATCCCGATGGTTTCGATCCGCGCACCAGCCTCGATATTGATCCGGCCACCATCGACGTCATCATATGGATTGTAGTCGGCGGCGATGAGGAATATTTCGGGCGCGCGCAGATAGGCGTCGGCGCGCACATTGATGATTTCCGTGCTGCCGCGGAAGTTTACGATCGACGAGGATCCACCGATCAACCACCTGCTGCCGCCGATCCAGAGCCGCCCCGCGTTGAGCGCATTAAGCTCGGACGCGCGCACCGAAACGCCATCAAATCCCGGCGTTGGCGCGGCGCCGAAAATCTCCAGCGGCGGACGCGTACCATCCGCAGAGGTGACGTCAACGGTCGCCGTCCCCCCTATTCCGCCTTCGGCGGGCTGAAACAGGGCGGTGCCGGCGAAGGTCAGCGCTTCGATGGCCCCGGCAGCGAGCAGCAGGTTGAGGGTCTTGGCGTCCGCCGGCAATGCCGGACGGGTCTGGCTGAGCGTCGCCGCCTTCTGGATCGCGAAGTCGCTGTAACTCATCTCATTGTATTGCGCATATTTGCGCACCGTCGTGCCGGGCATGATGATCGCCCGGACAGCAAGCGACGACTGGATCGACGTGTTGGCAATGCTGGTATTGGCATCCACGACATAGGAGCCATAGGAGCCGGGCTCTGTCTTGATCGCGCCGGAGAGCGGGGCCTTTGATGTGCCGCCGAGTTCGACACGGAAGGCGCCGGGCAACAGCGCATACTGCGAGGGCAGCAGGGTATAGGTGCCGGCGGGCAGGCCCGGAACGCCGGCCGGTATCGTGATCTGCTGGCCCGTGACCGGTGCAGCCCGACTGCTGGGATCGCTCGGCGCGTAGCTGCTCGCATAGCCGGGCATGATGGCATAGACAGCATTGCCGGAGGCACTGAAGGAATTAGCCGGATTGGCATTGGCCAAAGCCGTAGTCAGGATGTCGACCGAACCGCCACGGCCGGAGATGAACGCCGCGCCCGCAAGTTCGCCGCCGCCCGAGAGGTCGAGCGTCGCGCCCGCGTGCCCGACGACGGATTGCGCGTTGAACGTGATGCTGCCGCCGACCGGCGTATTGATCCCGCCATACGAAAATTCGCTGCCGTTGTACTTGTAGCTCACGCCGTCCGTCGTGCCGCCAAAAGGAAGCAGCAGCCCGGCGGCGCTCACCGAGGTGATGCTTCCAGGAAGCAGATTTACTGCGCCGGTCGTGCTGATGGTGCCGAAGCTGTTGCTGTCGGCACCAAGGACGATGTCGCCGAGCGGCGCGCGGATGACGCCACCCTGGTCGATAACGGTGGCATAGAGCGACAAGCTGCCGAAGGCCGAGAACGGCGTCTGCGGCAATGCATCGTCGATGCGTTTGATGGAGAGTCTGGCGTCGGGCAGCGAAGGATCGAAAGCAGCGTAGACCTCGGCCTGGGCGCCAGTAGTTGGATAGAGCTGGGCCGCCGTGAGCGTGAGGTTGCCGGGCGTCCGCAGTGTCGTACGCGTCCCTGAGGGGAAGGTGCTGGTCTGCGCAGTATTGCGCACAAACCGAATGTCGCCACGGCTGGTGAGATCGATGTCCCTGAAACCAGCCATGTCGTACAACACCTGCGCGCCGCTGTTCGACTCGATTTTACCGCTCGCCCCGAACTGGACGTAGTTCTGGATGTCGATCAAATCGGCCGAGACCGTGAGCTTTGCGGTCGTTGCCTGCGAGGAGGGTGACGATATGGAAAAGCTGGACCCGGGCAGACCGGTCGTAAAAGCATACCCGCGCAGTAGAACGTAGGGGGCCGTCAGCGCCACGCTGCTGGCGGTGTCGCTGCTCGTCAGCACGCCTCGGTCGAAAACGATGCTGCGTCCCAGATTGAGCGATACTGGACCGTCGAACACGAATGCGGTCGATGACCACAGGGAAAGACTGTCGAAACCGCCGGCCTCGACCTGTTTGGCGCTGATCCGCGCCACCCCATAGCCCAGCGTAGGATCGGCTTCTCCAGGCTTGAGATCGGCGCGCATGCCGCTCGGCACGTAGTCCTGAGTGATGATCAGACGACGCGGTACGAGTTGGACATCCGACGGGTCCCAATCGGCCCCCGCCGGCTTTTCACCGAGCAACAGCGACAGTGTGCCGCCGGAGGCGCCCGCTCCGCCCGTCGCCGCACGCACCGTGCCGTCCAGAAAGATTCCGTGCCGGGACGCGAGCGCGATGCTGCCGCCATTGCTCGCCACCGCGGTCGGGGCACCTCCGACCGCGCCGTATGGTGCGATCACTGCACTCGCACCGGAAGCATCGAGCACGGCTCCCGGCCGGACCACGACGAAACCATTGTTATCGACTTGACCGTTGGAGTCGAACCTGACGCCGATCGCAATCGAACCGCCGTCGGAAACGACACCATAGGGCCGGCCCTGGCGATCCACGGCCGTCACCGACCGCCCCGCCACATCGAGAACAGCGTTGTCGCCGATCCAGATCGACTGGCCCGGGATGCCGGTCTGAGACTGCAAGGTGAGATCGATCGTGATCGCCCCGCCCGGCGCCGAGATCATGCCGTCCACGGTGACCTGGCCCGTGCTCGCGATGCCGACCGACTGGCCCGGATCCACACGCAAGGCCGCACCCGTGTCGATCAGGATCCCGGATCCGCTCGCCGTGTTGGGATCCGTGGTCAGCTTGAGGCTGGCGCCGGCGCGCTGCGTAAGCTGCCCAGTGCTGACATTTTCCTGGTAGAGCGGCGGTGTCCAGACTTCGAGCGCGGTGGCCGGGTCACTGCCGGTCGGCACCGTATAGCTTGCCGCGGTCGTCCGGTAGACCGGCATCGTCACATCGACCTGGGTATTCTTGCTGACCACGACGCCGACCTGGCTCGAAATGTCGTAATTCGAAAACCCGCTCTTGAAGATGCCGGGGTCGAGATTGAGCGGTGGCTTGATGGCAACGGTCTGCGCGAGGACGGTTCCGGCGGGAATCCGCGTCCCTGTCGGCACGCTCAACTCCTTTGCAGCAGTAGATCCTGCTGCATAAGTCACAGTGGTCGGCGTGACGGCCAATCCATTTGGAAAGGCGTCGGCCGGAACAACATAGCCCGCGGTGAGGTCCCCGGCTGATCCCAGCAGTTGCGTGCCCGCGGGTACCTGGGTGCCCGGAGAGTAATAAGTGAAGTTACTGTCGTATACGTAGGCCAGGCTGTCAGGCACCTGCCAATTTGCGCCGACGGTTACGCCCCTGGAGAAGTCGGGCATCAGATCCATTTGCAGCGCTTCGCCAGGAAGCGCCTTCCTGACAGTCATGCTGTAAGTGAACGGGATCTGCGTCCCCGCCGGAATGACCAGGGCGGAATCCAGAAACAGAACTGTCGTCGTAGCCTGTCCGGCGGGGAGCAAACCATCCGCGAGCAACGGCAGGTCGGAAATATTGATGGCGCTGCCGCTGCTGATGGTCAGCGTGCCGCCCTTTGTCATTCCGTGCGATCGAACGGTGCCTTCGAGCACCAGCGGATCGCCTGGAAGAAGATCGAACCCGTTCGCCACATCCGCGATCAGGGTGATGTTTCCACCCTTGCCGCCTGTGATCTTGCCATTGATGAGGATGGCGCCGCCGGAAGACGCATCGATCAGGCTGCCCGCGGAGAGCTTCACGGATTGGGGCGAGTTCAGCGAGACATTGCCGCCGCCGACAAAAGCGAGACCGGACAGATTGCCGCGATCAAGGAGTGCATTGGTCCACAGCCCGCGCGTATCGATCACGGCGCCCGGGTTCAGCCGCACGCCCAGCATGCCGTCGATGGTCGGCAGCGTCCCGGTGCCGACGTCGACGACATTGCTGAAGGACACATTGCCGCTGCGCACGGTGACGGTGCTGTTGACATCGATAACCGGTGCGGCAGCGGTGATCTGACCGCCCGGCGCCAGTATCAGCGGAGCGTCGATGGCGACATGCCCGCCGGTCGTCACCGTCAAGCCGCCCAATCCGAAGCTGTTGAGCTGCCTGGTATCGAACCACGCGGTATTGGCGCGGTCCTCAGGCACCGACCCGTTCGGCGACAGCGCGTTCGCGAGCGAGGGAACATGATCGTCAAATTTGACATCGGTGACAAAACCGAGCGGCGCGCCTGGGCTCTGGCCAGGCTTGCCGTAATCCCCAAGCGCGAGCGTTCCCGCTTGCGCTACCGTGTTCTGGCCCAGCTTGTAGCCGTCGGTGGCGCCGGAAGGCCGCTTCCCGCTTTGGCGCTCACCCTTGACGATGTCAGCGAGGATGGTGCCTTCGAAGATCGACGTCGGCGTCGAAAGAATGAGCTGGCCGGCGTCGCGGCCGACCGTATAGCCATCCTCCCAGCGCTGGCTCACGCGTCCCCTGCCGAACGGTGATGCCCAAATCTCGGTCAGCGCATCGTCAACCTTGTCTTGGATATAATGCTTGCGCACAAAGCTCCCGCCGAGCGCCGTGAACTGCATATCGGCGCGCGCATTGTTGATGTTGTAGGTCCGGCCGTCCGCACCAACGAAATTGCTGGTCTTGATATAGCCGCCCTCATAAGTGACGGAGCCGCCGGAGATGTTGAAGATCGAGCCCGGCTGCGCGACGACGTCCCGTGCCGACAAGGTGATGGTGCCGCCGACGGCAGTCCATTCGCCAATCTTGTGCGCGGTATTGCTGAGATAACCGGAGACCTCCAGCAGTCCGCCGGGGGTGTAGTAGCGGTCCGATGCATAACCGCCGGTTCCGGCGGGCACCAGGACGAGATCGCGCAGATCAATCCAGACATCCGCGTTCTTCAGATAGCTCTGATCCCGATTGGCCGGACTGTCGCGCAGTTCGTTGCCCTGGATATTGACCTCGATGTTGTTGGCCGACATTGGCAGTAGCACACCGCGGGTGCCGGAGACATCGATGGTGGCGCCGCTTCCGGTAAAGACGCGACCGATCGCCGAAACCGCCACCTGCCCGCCCTGGGCCTGCGTGATCGAGCCGCCTCTGAAGACCACGTCGCCGCCGGTCACGATCTCGATACGCGACTGGTCCAGGCGATCCGGCAGCTTGGAGAGATTGTCGAACTGCGGATCATAGCCGACAGGGCGCACTGCCGTGACGAACGCATCGCGTTGGCTGTTGAGCGCGGTCGCGTCGCTGTCGAGCTCGGGCAGGATGGTGGTCAGGCTGTTGGCACCGAGCGTGACGCTCCCGTTGGTATCGGAGACGGCGTTCAGAAGATGAATCGTGCCGCGCGTGTTGACGGAGGTGGTCGACACGAGGGCGCCGTCTTGCACGATGGCGCGCCCGGCAAGCGTGATGTCGCCCTGCTGGCTGTAGATCAAGCCGGAATTGGTGACCGCGCCACTGAGACTGTCCGCACGCAAGAGCGGCACAATCTCATGGCCGCGCGTCGTCGAAGCCTGGTTGGCGGCGGTGCCATAGCCCGCGCGCAGGAGAAAATCGTCGCCTGCCCCCAGTATCACCTGTCCCTGCGGCGACGAGATCCGGCCGGCATTCTCCACAGCCGCACCCAATAGCAGCACGAAGCCGCCGCCGGTCGTGTTCTTGGCTGGCGGCTTGGTCTCGATGAGAGCGCCGGGCTCGACCTTCACCTCACCGCCCGCATCCGTGAAGCTCGGGTAATAGGTGCCGTTCTCGTAGCGCGAATAGATGCCGTTGTTGAGGAATTGCTCGTTCGAGAGCTTCGCCGTCGACGCAACCAGCGCACCGACATTCACCTGGGACGCGCCGCCGAAGATGATGCCGTTCTGGTTGATGACGTAGACCGAGCCGTCGGCCTTGATGCTGCCGAGAATCTGGCTCGGCCTGGCATCCGCGCCGAGCACACGGTTCAGCGCGACCCAATTGCGGTTGCCCTGCTGGTCGAAACGAAGGTCTGTTCTGGCGCCGACGTTGAAGGTATCCCAGCTCAGGATCGCCTTCTGCTCGCGTTGCCTGATGTCGACGCTGACGCGATCACCATCCGCACGCTCGGTCGGGAGGTCGGCTCCCTTCCAAAGGTTCTGGTTCACGCTCCCATTGGGGCCGATAACCCCGCTGCCAATCTGCAAACCGCCCGGCCTGAGCCCGTTGGGAACAACATTCGCCTGCTGCGCCGCCCGGGCGGCATCGCGCGCGGCTTGCTGGACCGCCTGCTGCGCCTGGAGCGCAAGCGTCGCGCGTCGCAGTGAATCGTTCGCGGCCATGGCGGCGCGCGCCGCCTCCTCTGCGGCTGACTGCGCCGCTGCGACCGCCGCAGCCGACGCTGTCGGCGCGGATCCGCCCAGGGGGCGGGCCATTGCCTCGGACGCAGACAGAAACAGCGCCGCAGCGCTCACGCCCGCAAGGAGGATGGAGCGGCGCCGATCCCGGTGCGCGGTGGTGGTGGAACTGACATCACTTTGCACCGGCATCGAAGGGCTCCTACGGACAAGGCTGCGCTTCCAGCGTCACAGCGGTATGTCGCAGCGATGCCGGAACTGAAAAGGCTCTCACCGGTAAGACAGGTTCTGCGGCGACGTTGAGCACGCCCGCGCGCACTATTTTTTCAGGAATTTTGAATCGTGTAGCCGAAGCTCAGCTAAGGACCACGATTCCGCCGGGGAAGCGCTGAAGCTTCGCGTTAAACGCGTACTCGAGCTGCTCCAGCACCATGTTTATCTGATCGATACGAAAACGACCGCTGAGCTGCTTCTGCCCGAGCGTTTGGTTCATCAAGATGATCCTGCCGGGCCGGTATCGGTTGATTTCCTCGATCGCCTCGACGAGTGGGGTCCCGCGAAACTCGACGATACCCCGCTGCCATTCCGATGCAACAACCGGATCGATTGCGATGATCGGGCTCAGTCCTCTCGAACCGTAGTGAACGCGCTCTCCAGCCTTGAGACCGGCGACCTCCGCCCCATGCGCAATCCGCGCCGCGCCCTCGAAACAGGTGACGCTGACCGAGGCCTGTTCGCTGCCTTTGGTGTAGCGGACATCGAACTTTCCAGCGTTCGCGACGGTCTCACCGCCTGCCGCAAAAACCCCCAATGATCGTTTTGCCCGTGCCGGAACAACGAAAGAGGCCTCTCCCAGGATCAGCTCAACACGGTCCATCGCGCCGGCTGCGGATCGAATTGCCAGGCTGGTCTGCGTGTTGAGGTTGATAGCGATGTCGCCTGCGAACGTCACGCTGCTCTGTTCGCCGGTGCTTGTGTGGTAGTCGGCCTTCAGTTCGGCCAACGAGGGCCAGAGCCCAAGTGGCGGGTTGACGGCGCCGTATGCTGTTGCCGCGGCAATCGCGGCCACACCGCCGCCCACCACGAGGCGGCGGCTGAGTGTCTTGCGCTGTTGGCGGAGAGCATCGAGTTCGGCGAAGATATCATGATCGGCGCCTTGCAGCATACGCGCCGCAGCACCCGCGCTGCTCCACGCGCGACTGGCCTCGACAAAGGCGGCCTCACGCGCAGGGCTTTGTGCGCGCCATCGCGCCAGTGCATCCACGTCCTCACGCGTCGCTTCGCCGGACGCAAGCTTCTGCACCCACGCGATGGCCTCGTCCTCGATGACATTCAGGCCGGAGCCCAAATGACGGGCGTTGCTCATACCAGCTGCGCGTCCCTTGATATCGATGTCGCCATGTCCGCTTTCCAAACTGCGGACGACCTCACTCCTAAGACGATTCGCCGGTGACAAATGCGCACACTTTTGTTTGAGCATGATCTCTGCGCAAACGCGTTCGCGTTTGTCGCGACGGAAAACCGGTTCCCACTTTTCCGGATCATGCTCTAGCCCTTCATTTCCTTGAGGCGCTCGACAAACGCCTTGTGAGCCAGGAGGAGCTCCTTCGCCACCAGCCGCCGTGACACGCCAAGACGGTCGGCGATGACCTGACGGGGAATATTGTGCAGTCGTGCCGCCAGAAAGATCGTACGCCTGCGCGCAGGAAGTTGCGCCAGCATGGCCTTGAACGCCTCGAGCTCGGATCTCGCAAGCACAATCTGCTCTGGCGTCGGCGCTTCGTCCGCCATGTCAAGCAGGCTGTCGATCTCGGCCACGGACAGGTGGCGTCCGTCGTTGCGGCGGCGGTCGGCGGCGGCATTCAAGGCTGCACGGAAAAGGTAGCTTTGCTGGCTTTGGACGACTCCGATCGATTCCGTCTGCGCGAGGCGCAGCCAGGTATCGTGCATTGCGTCGCCAGCGAGGTCGGCCGAACCCAGATATCTGGTCAAGCGCTCCTTCAGATCCTCATAGCGTTCGACGAACAAGCGACGGATTCCCGCCAGGGCCTGGTCGCTCATCGCGTCTCTCCACCGGGACGCGCAGCAGTGTCAGCGGAGGCACAGCCCGGTGTAACGCCAGGCGCTTGCGGCACGAGAACAATCAATATGGGCTGCGCGAAATCTGCCGGCGGCGGCTCCCGCAGTCTCACCGACGCGAGGGTTGCGTCAATCTGCTGATCGATATTGCCGCTGCCGGCGGAGCCGACGCGCCGAGATTTCTCGATTCTACCCGTCGAGCCGATCCAGAGCGCCAGCACGATCCGGTAATGGCCAGGACGGGTGACCGCCGACTGACAAAGCGCGTCCAGCACGGTCTCCTGAATCAGACCATAATAACGTCGGTGTGCCGCTGATGGCTCTTGGGTTGTTGCTTGCCGCGCGCTGGGTGACGTGGGCAGCACGACGAACGCATTCTCGGAAAGGAACCGTGCGGAGAGATTAGTCCCGGCGAGGAGCCGCTGCAGCGCCTCATTGGGTGTCAACACGCCCAGCACTTCACCCGAGACCTTGCCCGAAGCAAGGCTCGTATCGTAGAGGGCCTCGCGGCCCGTCAGGTCGCCATAGCGATTGAGTGCGGCGCTCAGGGACTGTGAAGGGATATCGAACTTGATTGCCGTGCTCGCGGACGGCATTTGGGCAAACAGATGTCCTGTCGTGGCGATAACGCCGGCGAGCGTCAGAGGGGTGGCCCACAGCAGGAACCTTGCTCTACCCGAAGCACCTGCCGCGCATCCGAGGCGATGAGGTCCAGTTGCAGCTTTGTCCTGCGAACGCATCACCACTGTCCGACCGCGCAATGGATCAGGACTGCGGTGTCGGCTTCCAGGAACTCCACGATCTGCTCGTTGACGGTAATCTCAGGCGTCAGCCTGCATCCCAGCCGACGGCCTCAATGAGTATTCACGCAATATTACGGTTTCACGACGCCGCCCGTTTCCGGCTTCATGGCGCCCCGCCGGGGGCAATTCGCCCCTCCAAGTTGGGCCAATTATAAAGACGCGGCGGAATCGCTCCCGCCGCGCCCGATTCTCGTGCTCGCTGGTCCAGGGCTGAGAGCGCCCCGATGCCAAGCTTTGGACTGCTTAGCGGGCGATCCCAGCGAGGTGACAGCGCTTGAGATAAGACACTGGATCACCTCCTTTCTTTGTTGATGGGACACGCAATATAGGCAGCCACCTCGCGCCTGTTAAGGCCCGAAGGCGGATCGGCTGGAACCCGGCTGTTCGTAACGGCTCAGGGCGGTTGAGGCTGCCCTCCTGGCATGATAGTGGATCATCCCTACGCGGGTGTAGCTCAATGGTAGAGCAGCAGCCTTCCAAGCTGAATACGAGGGTTCGATTCCCTTCACCCGCTCCAATGTTTTCAGTCACTTACGACACTCCCAATTTCTCATTCGGACAAGCTGGCTGATGCTCATTCGGACAAATGTCCGGCTTTCGTTCGCACGGCGCGTCGCTTCTTGGTGCCGGTGGCGATCTGCGTCGTGGTGCGCTTGACGTACTTCGGCAACACCTTGACCGTGGTATGCCTGCTCTGCGCCAAGATCTCGCGATCGGTCAGTTCGGCGTCGCCGGTCTCGGTTAGGCCACCGTGCCTGAACGAGGCGAATGATAGCTCGTCGCGCAGATTGGCGGCCCGGATGACCTCTTTCACCTTTCGGCTCATGTGCGTGAAGTCCGGCATGTCAGGCAGTCCCGCCGCAGCATGAGGCCGCCGATGCGGTCGCGCTTGATAGCGTCGAGTTCGCTCATCAGTTCCGGATAGAGGGCGACACCGGCGTCATCGAGCAAAGGAACCCAGCTTTCCGCGTTCGTCTTTTCATCGATCACGCGCACCATGTTGGGGTGTTCCTTCGGCCGGTAGTGCGTAAGCGGTAAGAGCTCCCACGTTCGCAGTGATCAGCGGGCGCGTGCGTAGCGGATCGGCATCCAGTATTGGCGCAGCGCCTCGACGGCCGCTGGGATATCGAGGTGGGCATTGCGAAGAAAGTCCTCGGTCTCGCGGCCGCTTCGCGGCG
>NZ_JBVAPG010000086.1:0-35810 GCF_055413685.1 Bradyrhizobium sp. LeoA1Lang
GAACACATCGATGCCTACGTCAACGCGTACAACGACAAAGCCGAGCCCTTCGTCTGGACCAAGAAAAAGGTCCGTCAACGCCGCTTCACAGGGCGCCGTATCACTCAGCTCTGATTCCGGGTACTAGGGGCAAGCGTGCGCCGTCTTGCACCATCTCACAAACCTCGAGACGGCGGTACACCGATCAGCGCGATGGAAGCGTCGGCTGTCAGTCCGTCGAGTTCGCCGCGGGTGACAGCCATGGCCTGATCGATCGAATTCACGCCTGACAAATCGATTAGCTGTCCGCCGACGATCACGAAAATGTCGGGCGTGATCGTGCTGTCACCATTATAGATCGTTGTATCTTCCCATAGCCGCCGCAGGCCATCGAGCGCGGTCCGCGCAGTGACCCGGCGCACCACGCTATGGCTGCGTTGCACGCGAATGACGTCGTCGAGATCAATCGCGCGAACAGGGTTGCGGCGCTTCTTGAAGATGCCCCAGCTCCGCTCTTCCACCAAGCCCTGGAAAACGCGGATGCGCGGCGTGGCGGCTGCAAGCGCAACATGTTCCGGGCCAACCCCCATCGCCTTCGCGGCTATTTCACGCGCCTCGGTCTCTCCAACTTCTTCCTTTCGTTGACGCGCGCGCATTTCCGAAGCGCCCATCGCGGTCGCCCGGACACGATGGGTATTCGGATCGACCTCGATCGTCACTTCGACGCCCTCGGGCGCAGCGCCGAGCTTGACCACAGCTTCAATAGCCTCGCGCCTTATTCGTTTGATGTCCTCGGGCTTTGCATTGGGTATGATACGTTCCACCACGTCGCGGACCAACGCCAGTGCGACGCCGATAGAGGAAATCACTTCGGCATCCCTGGAGATTTCGTGGTGAAGGCCGGTCCGGACGGACGTATGAGGGATCAAAGCGGCCGCACCGCCACCTTCGCCGACGAGCAGCGCCTGATCGCGATCCAGCTTGTATTCGGTGATCAGATCGTCAACGACGGGGATAATCTTATCGGTAGCGATATCGAGTATAGCGCGTGCGGTATCCTCAATCGGCTTGCCGATGAAGGCCGCGAGCGCTGCCATGGCACGCCTTGCCGACTCCGTGTTGCCGCTGGCATGTAAACCGGGCTTGGCGTAGTCGAAAATGTTGGCTGCGCAGGTGTTGGTGATGGCATAACGGGTGCCGGTAGCCGAACGCAGCGCGACATAGTCGGCCGGATCGTCAGCCTTCGGCTGGAAGAACTCTATCTTGGGGTCGATGATGTCTTCAGGGGCGGCAAAAGCGGCGTAGGGGAGCCCGGCTATATGGGCACTCCGAGGGCCGACATCGACCAGTTTGCCGTCACGGGCGCGGACCATGCTGCCGCCAGCGATACCGATCACGCGAACGTCGAGCGAGCTGACATAGGTCTCGTGGCCGCCGACGCGCGCATATTTGACGGTCGGGCGCCCATTCCGGATTACGCCGATGTTGGTGCTGGTGCCGCCGACCTCGAAGTATATGCCGTCGGACACGCGCAGATACATCAAGGCTCCCGCGACGCTTGCCGCAGGGCCAGACAGCATCGTCATGACCGGACGGCGTCGCATCTCCTTGATATCCATCACGCCGCCGTCGCCGCGCATGATCATCAGGGGCGCCAGGATGCCGGCTTCGCGAACACTGGCTTCGGTCATCGAAGCGGTATCAATCATCTTTGGCAGGATGCTGGCGTTTATGACGGCGGTGCGGGTCCGTGTGGTCGAGCCATAGAGCTTGGTGATCTCGTTGCCGCAGGTTGCGGCTAAACCGGCCCTGACGGCCAGACGACGAACGGTTTCCTCGGCCTCGTTGTCATCGACGCCGAAGGCCGAACTGGCGACGACGACCTTCACGCCTTCGGCTTTGAGTTCATCGATCGCCTTGTCGACTGTCTCATCGCTCAACGTTTCCTTCATCAGGAAACGGTTGGCGGGCGTGAGATAGCGACCAGGCGCGAGTTCAATCGGCTTCATGGCGCTCTGCCCCTTGGCCAGCAGGGACTCCACGCGGGTCGACATCCCGATCACGCCCACACTTGCGACGTCGCCCTCAAGCAACGCATTGGTAGCCTGGGTGGTCGAATGGGCCAGAAAGATAACCTCGCGGGGGTCGACGGACGATTGCTCCAGCACATTACGAAACACCTCAACGACGCCTTTCGCGACGCCGCGCGGATCGGAATGAGTAGTGAGCACCGAGAACCGGCCGACCACCTCATGGGTCGCATTGTCGATCAACACAGCTTTGGTTAAAGTCCCGCCGACATCGATGCCGATGCGATAACCGCGAGCAGGTGTGTTCGGTTCCGTCAACTTGTTGTTGTCCTTCTAGTTGAGAGAACCAAGCATCAGGTAGCAGATCAATGAATTGACCGCGACCATCAGACATCCGAAGGGTAGGGCCGTTCTTAGGAAATCCCCGTGGCTGACCTTGGTTTGTCCAATTGTCCAAAGTGTCCACGAGTTGGTGGGGTCCATGCTCCCCTGCAGGATCGTTGGCGCAAGCCAGATCGAATAGAGATAAGGAATTGGGATATCGTTGTTCGCGAGCACAATGGCCAGCAACGCAGCACCCGTGCCGATTACGACCAGCGGCCCACGATAGATGCTCCCGATGCCTCCAAGCAAACCGAAGAAGATGGCGGCCTGCAGCGGCGTGTGCGGCAGCACTGGGCCGAAGAGCGGCTTCAGGGCATTGGCTACCTCAGGGGTCTGGCCGGCAACGATGATCATGCCGCAGATCGTCCATAACGCGGCCATGGTCGCAATGTCCGGAAACGCATCGGAGAACGTCTTGTTGAAGAGATTGATGCTGCCCTGAAATGTTCGATCGCGCCCCGTCAACACGAGTGCGAGCACGATCGAGACCAGGAAGGTCGGGATTATCTCCCATTTCAGGATCATGATCATGAGCACGGGAAAGATCGGCACGACGTAGGTGTAGTAGGGGGTCCGCCTGCGAACGGCAGGTTCATCGGCTAGGTCGATGGAAGACAGCCGGCGGACACCACCGTTCCGCAGGTAGATGAATTCGAGAAGCCACGCCGCCAGGATGTAAACGCACATTCCGACGATCCAGTACGTCAAATAGGGCGCTTCGTATTTGAGACCAGGAAACAGTTTTTGAAATGTTCCGAACTGAACCAGGTTGATGAAGGTGCCAGCACCGATTCCCATCGTGAACGCGGGCGCTGCAATGTAAGGCGGGATGCCCTGGCCGAGCATAATCGGCAGTGCGATGATGCCGATCGCGATTGCGGCGCCTACGCCGTACATCGACGTAAACAACAACGCGGTAACGAGCGTGATGGTCATCGCTGTGACAAGCGGCCGATCGCCCGCCAATTCCACCGCAGAGCGGATTACGCTTTCGGCGATACCCGTCTGGATCAGTACCTGCGCAAACCAGGCGCCGAACACGATGATGATGACCGCGCTCGCGTAGGCGACGCCGCCGGCTTGAAGGATTTTCTTCTGAATATCATCGATACCGATCCCTGCGATCGCCGACCACAGCACTGCCAGTATCAGCAGCATGATGATCGGACTCTGCCCCCGGATGATCAAAACAACGACGGCCAGAAATGCAACGAGCAGCGCAATGCCAGTCCCAACGTCCATGGTTGCTTCCCTTCCCGTTTCGCTGGCCATTTTTGATATCGGCCTTTTGGGAGGAACAAGCCTGGCATAACTGGCAGGGGCTGGCGAGACCAAGATACGGACACGTGCAATGAGTGAAACGCTCGTATATTGCGGCGCATTCGCGCCGCACCAATTGCGTCCAACGATCTTGCATTTGATGGAGAGCGTGTCCGAGCGTGTCGCTAATGCGATCGTTACGGCGTTCCGTGCCTGTCTTGAACGTCGCTGACGATAGCGATCAACGAATGACTTGTGCAGTGCACCGACCTGGATGGCTGCTGCGCGGTCTGCGCTTCTTGACTTGGCCCGATACCAGGGTCACACCTTCGCTGAAAAATCTGTTGCCGGTCGTAACGAAAAAAGAAGACTGGAGGATACCAATGACGAAATCGCTGAGCGAGAGCGAGGTCAACAACTATCGGGAGCGTGGCTACCATTTCCCGGTTGATGTCCTGAACGAAAGCGAGGTCGCAGAATTTCGCAGCAAACTCGAGGACTATGAGGTGAGGAGTGGCGGTCCGATCAAAGGCGAGATGCGTCATCGCAGCCATGTGCTCTTTCCCTGGATCAACGAAATGATCCGCCATCCCAAAATCCTCGATGCGGTCGAGGATTTGTTGGGTCCGGATATCCTCTGCTGGAATACGAGTTTCTTCATCAAGGAACCGCATGATCCCGGGTTCGTGTCCTGGCACCAGGATGCGACCTATTGGGGACTGAGTTCGTCCGATGTGGCGACCGCCTGGATCGCGATGTCGCCGGCCAACAGGTTGTCTGGCTGTATGAAGTTCGTGGCTGGGACCCATAAGCAGCAGGTCCAGCACGAAGATACTTTCGACCAGGATAACCTTCTGACCCGCGGTCAGGAGATCGCTGTGACCGTCGACGAATCCGAGGCTGTCTTTGTCGAGTTGAAACCCGGACAGGCTTCGTTGCATCATGTGCTGTTGTTTCATGGATCGGAACCCAATCGTTCCGATGACCGGCGCATAGGCTTGGCCATCCGCTACATCCCGACCCGTCTGAAGCAGGCGGTGGGGCAAAGGGATTGGGCGACGCTGGTACGGGGCACGGACATCTACCGTCACTTCGAGCCGGAATACGTGCCGAAGCGCGATCTCGAGCCTGAGGCACTGGCGTTCCACAAGGCGGTGACCGAAGAACAGGTTCGTGTGCTCTATCGCGGTACGGATAAGACGGCTTACCGTGCCTGACGATCGCTCACGGAGCTGAGTGGTCCGCGCCGATCAGTTCACTAAGTTCTTCGAGGTCGGCAGCCTCGCCGTCCTGTACGCATGGTCAGGACGGCCGCACCTGCTTGAACTCTATCCCGGAGCAGACAGATTGCTCCGCCGCCTCAGATGGATCGCTGGGCTATTGCTCAACTGATGAGCATATGATCCTATTGTGGGATGGAACCCAGTCACCTAAAGCCTGATCTGGTCATCTTCGACTGCGATGGCGTCCTCGTGGACAGCGAGATATTGAGCTGTCAGTGCCTGTCAGAGGTCCTTGGCGAGTTCGGCATAGAGCTCAGTAGGGACGATGCCCTCGAGTTATTTCTTGGCCGCAGCACGACGGCCATCTTGCAACACTACCAGGGGGACCAACGCCTCGTTCCCGAGAACTTTCTGGTCGCGTTGAAGGCGCGGGTGCTGCAACGGTTCAGGCATTCGTTGCGGCCTATCCTTGGAGTGGGCTCATTGATCTCCAATCTGCAGGTGCCGTTTTGTGTTGCATCGTCCAGCGATCTCGACCGGGTATCGCTTTCGCTGGCGTTGACCGGTCTGGCGCCGCATTTCGGCGACAGGGTGTACACGGCGCAGATGGTGGCCCGCGGCAAGCCGGCCCCCGACCTGTTTCTCCATGCGGCTGCGCAGATGCGCGCCGCACCACAGCGCACGCTTGTCATCGAAGACAGTGTCAGCGGTGTGACCGCAGCAAAGGCCGCCGGCATGACCGTATGGGGCTTTATCGGTGGCAGTCACTACCAGTCTGGTGATCGGCATAGCATGCTGCGCGATGCCGGCGCAGATCGTGTCTTCGACCGGATGGCGGACTTCTGGGGCGAAAGATAGCGGGCTTTCATGGCAGCACTCGAGAACGAGAAATCCCGTCTTGACGACGCCGCGCGCGCCGGCTGGCTCTATTTCATCGCCGGCCATACGCAGGACGAGATCGCCAAGATGCTGCAGGTCTCGCGAGCGTCCGCGCAGCGTCTGGTGTCGCTTTGCCTCGCAGAACGCCTGATCACCTTCCGCCTCGAACACCCTATTGCCGCATGCATGGAACTGGCGTTGAAGCTCAAGGATCGCTTCGATCTCGTTCACTGCGAGGTGGTGCCGTCGGACCCGGCGTCGCCGCATTCCGCCGCCGGCATCGCGGAACGTTGCGCCAATCTGCTGGACTCAACCCTGCGTCCGGAAACGCCGGTCATTGTCGCATTGGGCACCGGGCGCGCGGTGCGGGCCGCGGTGGAGCGCGTCACGCCGATCGAGCGACCGAATCACCAGATCGTCTCGCTGGTGGGAAACATCTCGGCGGACGGCTCGGCGAGTTTCTTCGATACGGTGGGGCGCCTTGCCGATCGCACCGGCGCCCGCCACTATCCGATGCCTCTGCCATTCCTGATGTCGTCGGAAGACGAGCGCAACCGTATGAACCGGATCGAACCAATCGCCAAGATCCAGGCGATTGCCGCGAGAGCCGACCTGCGTCTCATCGGCATCGGTCAGATGGACCAGAAGGCCCAGGTGCATGTTGATGGCTTCGTCAGCCGCGAAGAGCTGTTCGAGATGATGCGGCTTGGCGCCGTCGGCGAGGTGACGGGTTGGGCCTATGACGCCAAGGGCCGGCTCATCAAGGGGGGCACGAACAAGCGGTTGACCAGTATTCCTCCGCAGGTGCCGGCGCGGACCACCACGATCGCCGCGGCGATTGGGCAGGCCAAGGTTCCAGCGATCGGCGCCGCGCTGATCGGGCGCCTCATCAACGGCCTCATCACCGACGAAGCAACGGCCCGGGCTATCCTCGATCGATAGGGCCGGCACGATCGTCGCGTCTTCCTGAATGAAACGGATTTTCTCTCCGGCGCTGCGGGCAGCCGGATAGCGTGTGTCAGCTTGACAAGCTGAAAGGTTGATGTGAACATACGCTCAACGCGTGGGCATATGCTCAAACGCGACTATGGGAGGTTTACCGTGAAAAACGTCCATGGCGCCCTTCTGGGCGCGGCTGCGCTCTTGCTTTCAACTCCCTCACTCGCCCAGACCGCCCTGACGATTGCCACCGTCAACAACGGCGACATGATCCGCATGCAGGGATTGACGAGCGACTTCACCAGCAAAAATCCGGACATCACGGTCAAATGGGTGACGCTCGAGGAGAACGTGCTGCGCCAGCGCGTCACCACCGATATCGCGACCAAGGGCGGCCAGTTCGACGTCCTGACCATCGGCACCTATGAGGTGCCGATCTGGGCCAAGAAGAACTGGCTGGTGCCGCTCGACAAGCTCGGCGCCGACTACGACGTCGCCGATCTCTTGCCGAGGATCAAGGACGCGGTGTCCGTCTCCGGCAAGCTTTATGCGGCGCCGTTCTACGGCGAAAGCTCGATGACCATGTATCGGACCGACCTGTTCCAGAAGGCCGGGCTTACCATGCCGGAAAATCCGAGCTGGGATTTCGTGATCAGTGCGGCCAAGAAGCTGACCGACAAGGAGGCTGGGGTCTACGGCATCTGCCTGCGTGGCAAGGCCGGCTGGGGTGAGAACATGGCGTTCCTCACCGCTATGGCCAATTCCTATGGTGCACGCTGGTTCGACGAGAAGTGGGTGCCGCAGTTCGACAAGCCCGAATGGAAGAAAACGCTGGCGACCTATGTCGACCTGATGAAGGAGGCGGGCCCTCCCGGCGCCAGCTCGAATGGCTTCAACGAAAATCTGGCCCTGTTCAACGCCGGCAAATGCGCGATGTGGATCGACGCAACAGTTGCGGCGTCGTTTGTGACCAATCCAAAGGACTCCACGGTCGCCGACAAGGTCGGCTTTGCGCTCGCGCCGAACACCGGGCTCGGCAAGAACGCAAACTGGCTGTGGGCCTGGAACCTCGCGATTCCCGCAGGCTCCAAGAAGGTCGAGGCCGCCGAGAAATTCATCGCCTGGGCGACCGGCAAGGACTACGCAAAACTGGTTGCGTCGAAGGAGGGCTGGGCCAACGTGCCGCCGGGTACGCGGACGTCGCTGTACCAGAACCCTGACTATCTGAAGGTCGCGCCGTTCGCCAAATTGACGCTGGCGTCGATCGATGCCGCCGATCCGAACAAACCGACGGTGCAGCCGGTGCCTTACGTTGGCGTGCAGTATGCGGCGATCCCGGAATTCCAGGGCATCGGCACTGCAGTCGGCCAGCAGTTCTCGGCAGCACTGTCCGGCTCGACCAGCGTGGACGCGGCGTTGTCGGCGGCGCAGGCGTCGACGGAGCGGGAAATGAAGCGTGCCGGTTACATCAAATAGGTGGCTCCCTTGGCTCACACTCCCGAGCTAAGCCCCTCGCAGCCATCCGGCAGCTTGCACCGGATGGCTGCGCCTGCTTTGCAGCCGACGGAAACGGGGACGGGGACCCGACAAACGCAACTGCTCGCGCGGATGCTGCTGACGCCAGCGGTCGCGCTGCTGTTCATCTGGATGATCGTCCCCTTGGCGCTGACGATCTATTTCTCGCTGCTGCGTTACAATCTGCTCGACTCCGAATCCGCGCAGTTCGTCGGCTTTGAGAATTTTCATTACTTTCTGACCGACCCGGCTTTCCTCGCTTCGCTGCAGAACACACTGGTTCTGGTCGGGTCCGTGCTTGGACTGACCATCCTGCTCGGGATTCCGCTCGCGCTGTTGCTCGACCAGCCGGTCATCGGCCGCAACATCGTGCGGCTGATGGTGATCGCGCCGTTCTTCGTGATGCCGACGGTCAGCGCGCTGATCTGGAAGAACCTTCTGATGCATCCGGTGTCGGGTCTGTTCGCCTGGATCGCAAAGCTGTTCGGCGCGCCACCGATCGACTGGTTCAACGACGTACCGCTATTCGCAATTATCCTGATCGTCTCCTGGCAATGGCTGCCGTTTGCAACGCTGATCCTTCTAACGGCGCTGCAATCCCTGGACGAAGAGCAGAAGGAGGCGGCGGAGATGGACGGCGCCGGCGCGCTGTCGACCTTCATCTACATCACGCTGCCGCATCTGGCGCGACCGATCACGGTCGTGATCCTGATCGAGACGATTTTCCTTCTGACCGTGTTCGCCGAGATCTTCGTCACCACCGGCGGCGGGCCGGGATTGCAGACCACCAACATCGCCTTCCTGATCTATTCGCAGGCGCTGATCCAGTACGACGTCGGCGGTGCCTCCGCGGGCGGGTTGGTGGCAGTGGTCATCGCCAACATCGTGGCCTTCTTCCTGGTCAGGATCGTCGGCCGGAATTTGGAGGCCTGACGCATGGCGCGGATGGCAACAAGCAGGCATGTGGCGGTCTCGACCTTTGCGGCGTGGCTGGTCGGCTTCCTGATCTTCTTCCCGATCCTGTGGATGGTGCTGGCGAGCTTCAAGACCGAGCTCGATGCCTTCGCCATACCGCCAAAATTCCTGTTCTTTCACTGGACCACCGAGAATTATGCCGCCGTGCAGGAGCGCAGCGACTATGTCCATCATGCGCTCAACTCCATCATCGTGGCAGGCGGCTCGACGCTGATCGCGCTGCTGATTGCGATTCCCGCTGCGTGGTCGATGGCGTTCTCGCCGACCAAACGCACCAAGGATGTGCTGCTCTGGATGCTGTCGACCAAGATGATGCCGCCGGTCGGCGTGCTGGTGCCGATCTACCTGATCTACCGCGATTTCGGTTTGCTCGATACTTTGACTGGTCTCGTCTTCATCCTCTGCCTCGGCAATCTGCCGATCGTAATCTGGATGCTGTTTACCTATTTCAAGGAAATCCCGAAGGACATCCTCGAAGCCGCGCGCATGGACGGCGCAACGATCGGCCGGGAGCTCGTCTATGTGTTGACGCCGATGGCCGTCCCGGGGCTCGCATCAACGTTGCTCTTGAACTTTATCCTGGCCTGGAACGAGGCGTTCTGGACGTTGAATCTCTCGACGCTGGAGGCCGCGCCGCTGACCGTGTTCATCGCGTCCTATTCGAGTCCCGAAGGGCTGTTCTGGGCCAAGCTATCGGCCGCTTCCACGCTTGCGATCGCGCCGATCCTGGTGCTCGGTTGGTTCAGCCAGCGCCAGCTCGTCCGCGGCCTGACTTTTGGCGCGGTCAAGTAAAACGGAAAGGCTGGAGCCATGGGTCAGATCACGCTTCAGAATGTCCAGAAATCGTTCGGGCCTGTTCACATCATCAAGGGCGCCGATCTGGATATCTCGGATGGTTCCTTCGTCGTTTTCGTCGGACCCTCCGGCTGCGGCAAGACCACTCTTCTCCGCCTGATCGCCGGGCTCGAGGACGTCAGCGGCGGCAATATCCTGATCGACGGCAAGAACGTCGTCGACGTTCCGCCCGCCAAGCGCGGCTTGTCGATGGTTTTTCAATCCTATGCTCTCTATCCGCATATGAGCGTGCGCGGCAACATCGCCTTCGGCCTGAAGATGGCGGGCCTGCCGAAAGCCGAGATCAGCCGGAAGGTGGAGGCCGCGGCAGCAACCCTTAATCTGACGCCGTATCTCGATAGGAAGCCGCGCGAATTGTCGGGCGGCCAGCGCCAGCGCGTTGCGATCGGGCGCGCCATCGTCCGCGAGCCGAAAGCGTTTCTGTTCGACGAGCCGCTGTCAAATCTCGACGCCGCGCTGCGCGTGCAGATGCGCCTGGAGGTCACGCGGCTGCAGAAGCAGCTTGGCACGACGGCCATCTATGTCACGCACGACCAGGTCGAGGCGATGACAATGGCGGACAAGATTGTGGTGCTCAATGGCGGCAAGATCGAGCAATACGGGACGCCGCTCGAACTCTACGAAAAGCCGGCCAATCTGTTCGTCGCCGGCTTCATCGGCTCGCCGAAAATGAACTTCATCTCCGGCGAGGTCGCAGGCCGCCATGACGCGGCCACCATTGGCGTTCGCCCCGAGCACCTGAAAATCGCGCGCGACGGCGAGGGATGGCCGGGAAACATCATGGTCGCCGAGCATCTCGGCAGCGACACCTTTCTCTATGTCGACGCTGGCTCAATTGGAACACTCACCGCGCGCCACGTTGGCGAGCTCGATTTGAGCGCCGGCGACCGTGTCCTGCTGTCGCCGGATCCCGGCCGCCTGCATCGGTTCGATGAAAGCGGAAAATCGCTGCGGGCTTAACAGGAAGACCAAGATGTATCTGGAAAAATTCAAACTACCCGGCAAAACCGCAGTCGTAACCGGGGGCGGGCAGGGGATCGGCCTCGCCTGTGCTGAGGCGCTGGCCGAGGCCGGCGCGAGGGTCGTGATTGCCGATCGCGATGCGGCGGTAGCCGGCGAAGCGGGCGCCTATCTGAGCGGGAAGGGCTATCAGGCCGAGGTCGCGGTCGTGGACGTGACGGATTCACGGCGCGTTACCGAGGTTGCCGACGAACTCGTCGCCCGCTACGGCCGGGTCGATGTCCTCGTCAACAATGCCGGCATCGCGCGCAGCGAGACTCCGGCCGAAACCGTGACCGACGAGCACTGGCTGAATGTCATTGACGTCAATCTCAACGGCACCTTCTGGTGCTGCCGCGCCTTCGGCAGGCACATGCTTCAGGCGCGGACGGGCAATATCGTCAATATCGGCTCGATGTCCGGCTTCATCGTCAATAAGCCGCAGGAGCAGTGCTACTACAACGCCTCCAAGGCCGCGGTGCACCATCTGACCAAATCGCTCGCAGCCGAATGGGGCGCACGCGGCGTGCGCGTCAACGCGGTGGCGCCGACCTATATCGAGACGCCCCTGAACGCATTTGTGAAGGACAACCCCCGCATGTACGACGCCTGGATCGGCGGCACCCCGATGGCGCGGATGGGGCAGGTGGAGGAGATCGCCTCGGTGGTCCTGTTCCTGTCATCGGAAGCGGCCAGCCTCATGACGGGAAGCATCGTTCTTGTCGATGGTGGCTATACTTGCTGGTAAGCTTGCGTCAAAACTGACGGGAGCGAACATGCGGCAAGCCTTCATCGGCATCGACGTCGGAACCTCCAGCACGCGCGCGGGCATCTTCGACGAAAACGGAGCCCTGCTCGCAACTGCAAAACAGCCGATCGCGGTCTGGCACGAGGCAGGCGACATTGTCGAGCAGTCGTCGTCAGATATCTGGGCGGCCAGCGTTTCGGCCGTCCGCAGCGCGATGGCGGAGGCCGCGATATCACCGGAGTTCGTGAAGGGCATCGGGTTCGATGCGACTTGCTCGCTGGTCGCGCTCGATCGGCATGGCGAGCCGCTGACGGTGAGTACGTCAGGCGACAAGCAGCGCAACGTTATCGTCTGGATGGATCATCGCGCGATCGAGGAAGCGCGGCTGATCAATGACACGCAGGATGAGGTGTTGCGCTATGTTGGCGGCTCCATCTCGCCCGAGATGGAGATGCCGAAGCTGCTCTGGCTGAAGCGGCACTTGCGCGACAGTTTTGATCGCGCCGGGCATTTCTTCGACCTGGCCGACTTCCTCTCGTGGCGCGCGACGGGATCGCTCGCGCGCTCGACCTGCACGGTGACCTGCAAGTGGAACTACCTCGCCCATGAAGGGCGTTGGCGCGCGCCATATTTTGAACGCCTGGGCTTGAAGGAATTCGTCGAGGACGAATACCGCAGGATCGGCACCGAGATCGTCGCTCCGGGAACGGCGCTGGGGTTTGGCCTGACGGAACAGGCGGCGCAGGATTTCGGGCTGAGACCGGGGACGCCGGTCGGCGCCTCGCTGATCGATGCGCACGCCGGCGGGCTCGGCGCAATCGGCGGCCGGGACGCATCGGGCGCTGAAGTCGATGTCTGCAACCGTCTGGCCTACATCATGGGGACCTCCGCCTGTATCATGGCGACAACGGTCGACCCCTGTTTCGTACCCGGCGTGTGGGGACCGTATTACTCCGGCATGGTACCCGGCTTCTGGCTCAACGAAGGCGGGCAATCGGCGGCAGGTGCTGCGATCGATTATTTAATCCACTCCCATCCGGCCCACGCCGAGGCGAGCGACGCGGCAAGGCGCAACGGCGTGGAGATCATCCAGGTCCTCGAGGAGCGGATCATGGCCCGTGCGGGGCAGGCGAGCCGGGCGGCGCTGCTGGCGCGCGACGTTCATGTGCTGCCGGAATTCCTCGGCAACCGCTCGCCCTATGCCGATCCCGACACGCGCGCCGTCATTGCCGGCCTCGATCTCGATACGGATATCTGCGCGATGGAGCGTCTGTTCGTGGCGGGATTGTGCGGGCTCGCCTATGGCCTCGCCGACGTCATCGATGCCTTCAGGGCGCAGGGGGTCAACAGCAAGCTGATCGTCATGGGCGGCGGCGCGGGAAGGAGCCCGCTGGTGCGGCAGATCATGGCGGATACGACGGGCCTCACGGTGGCGCTGCCGCAAACGGCGGAGCCGGTCCTGCTCGGGGCGGCCATGCTCGGCGCCGTCGCCGCTGGTGCCTATGCCTCACTCGGCGAGACCATGGCCGCAATGTCGGCGCTCGGTCGCCAGACTGAGCCGGCCACGCCGGGCATGGAGGAATTCCACCGCCGAAAGCGGGAGGTGTACAGGTTGCTGCGCGGACTTGATCGCGGAAGCCGTGACGCGATGCGCGGTTTTGAAATCAACCGCGGCTAATCTCGAAAGGCTGAAAACGATGTTGCTGAGCTGTGGCGATGCGCTGATCGACTTCGTGCCCGTTGCGGCCGCGGACGGGCGCGAGGCAGTGCGACCAGCAGTGGGAGGCTCTTGTCTCAACGTCGCGGTCGGACTGGCACGGCTTGGTGCGCCGACCGGCTTTGTCGGTGGCGTCTCGACCGACCTGTTCGGCCGCATGATCGCCGACCGCGCCGCGGCATCCGGCGTCGACCTTCGCTATGCCACCCGCAGCGATCGCCAGACCACGCTCGCTTTCGTCCGAATGGTCGCAGGCGAGTCGCAATATGCGTTTTATGACGCGGAGACGGCCACGCGGGAATGGACCTATTCGCGCGGAAAAATTCCGTTCGAGACGATCGAGGCCGTCCACATCGGCTCAACGACGCTGGTCAACCAGAGCGGAGCCGTGGAAATCGCCGCGATGGTCGCCGATGCCAAATCATCGGCGACGATCTCGTTCGACCCGAACTGCAGGCCCAATCTGGTCAAAGACAAGACAGCCTATCTCGCGCGCATGGACAGGTTTATCGACAGCGCGGACATCGTTCGCATGTCGGACGTTGACTTCAACTATCTCTACGGGAAAGAGGCTTACGCGGCGAAGGCGGAAGAGTTCCTGGCTGGAGGTGGTAGCCTGTATGTCATCACGCGCGGAATGAAGGGAGTCCAGGCTTGGCATTCAGCGACGGGTGCCATCGAAGTCGGATCACCCGCGATCACGGTCGTGGACACGATCGGCGCCGGCGATAGCTTTCAGGCCGCGCTGCTGTTTGCTCTGCATAAGCAGGGCAGGCTCGGCAGGAGCGGTCTGAAGGACACCAACGCAAACGAGCTTCGTTTCGCGCTATCGTTTGCGTGCAGTTGTGCCGCGCAGACCTGCACGCGGGTTGGGGCAGATCCGCCCCGCAGCAACGAAGTTGCTTGGAAGTGTTAGAGGCATTGGTCGCCGCGACGCTCGACTATTCTTCGCGGTGAAGGCGGAAAAAATAAGCGCAGCCAATAATCGACGTTACGCTGACGGTGCGTCGTCTACGACGGCGCCGCCGCGTGCCTTGTTGCCGATTTCAATGACGCCGACGGCCGGGCCGAGCCGGGAGACCCGGGGGACCTCTCGGTCAACCGGAAGTTTCGCGAGCTCAATAACGTCATGCGTCAACCGACCGGCCGGCAATGGAAATCAGCGCTGATGCAGATCCGCCGCGATACGGGCGAGGTCACGAATATGACGATGCATCGCGCTGGAAAGTGACCCCTCTCAACCTCGACACCATGCCGCAGCAGTTGCGACCGCGGTAGCACCGGCAGTGGCTGAGCCACTGACCTCACAACAGGCCGGCGGTCAGCGGACTGTCGACGCCAACCTCACTCCCGATGTGGCTTTGGCGACGCTGTTGTCCGGGACGGGACTGATTGCGATTCAAACCGGTGCCGGCGCGTTCGTGATCGTGCCTGCACCCGCGCCCCCGGGCGCCCTACAACGGTCGCCCGAGTTGACCCGCTATTTATGGCCGGATCTCAGAGCACGGCTGACGCGCCAGTTGGGGTCTGAGGATTTCGCGGAAGAAGCCTTGCATGAGACCTGGCTGCATCTTCATCGCGACAGCGATCCCGGCCAGATCCAGAGCCCATCAGCCTTTCTGGCGCGTATCGCGGAGAACATAGCAAAGGACCGGCTCCGGGCGGAACGCCGCGCACGAAGGGTCGAGATCGAGGCGGCGCTTTCGGTTCCCGAATGAAAGCATGCCGCGCTTCATCGGCGGCGATCAAGTCGCTGGGCCGGTGGCCCAACTCTTGCTTCTGACAGGTGACAACAAAGGGTTATAGCGAGAGTTGGATTTGAAGAAAGTCCTGATTCAAAATGTCAGCAGTTGGTGCGCGAAGGTCTGGCGCGGGATCAAGGATTCCGTCAAGCACGCCCCAATGCACTAGCCGGAGGCGAACCAAAGCTGGCGGCTCGGGGCTGCGAGCGTTTCCGGCTGCAATCGTGCGGTCCACTTGGCTGTTTACGGCTGATCGCCTTCGATTGGTCGTCTCGTGCTTCTCCGCGGCGATATTGGTGTTTGGTGACGGCTTCGCCGTCAGTTGGTCTCTGCGAAAAAGATCAATCCTTGTGCCATACTGAAATCCGTCGAAGCGCATAGTTTCTTTTGATTTCTGCTGCGAAGAAAGGCTCTCTAAGCTTTTGCTCGCGGGGAGCTGGCGTCATGTTTGCCCTGAGCGATGCCTGATTTCCCTGCGACAGCTAAGAAAGCGCGGTTATGACCTCTGCCATCGTTTATTTCCTGAATGGTCCCAATGCGAATCTCTACGGGCTCGATAAGAGCGGCACCTATGGCCGGGAGAGTTTCGTCTCCATCAAGAAGCGCTGTAAAGATCACGCGGCATCACTTGGCCTGACCGTCGATTTCCGACAGTCCAATCACGAGGGCGTTTTGGTGGACTGGATCCAGGAGGCGAGGGAGAAGGCGGAGGGCATCATCATCAATGCCGCCGGGCTGACTTATTCCTCCGTCCCGATCCTCGATGCCTTGCTCGCTTTCGAGGGCCCGATCATCGAGGCGCATATGAGCAATATCTGGAAGCGCGAGCCGTTTCGTCATCACTCCTATGTTTCGCGAGCGGCGACGGGCGTGATCGCAGGGTTGGGCGCGCTTGGCTATGAACTGGCATTGACGGCGGTGTCGCGCCTGATCGCCGAAAAGGCCGCCCAATGACATCGGAGGTCATGGCGTTCTACAGCGCCTTCGATGACTTCGAGACGTGGCGTGATGTGCTTGCCGCAGAGGGTATCGATCTGCGCCAGGCCGACGACATCGCAAATCCCCTCAAGGTCAGGCAGGCGCTGGTGTGGAAGCCGCCGCATGGCTTTTTCGCCCGTTACCCAAATCTCGGGCTCGTGGTCAATCTCGGCGCCGGCGTGGATGCGCTGGTCGGGCGCGATGATCTGCCGGATGTGCCGATCACCCGCCTGTCCGATCCGAAGATGGCGCGGATGATGGCCGGTTATGTGCTATTCGCCGTGACGCGTCATGCGCGCGATATCCCGGCCTTCGAGCGCGCTCAACGCGAGCGTCGTTGGCGCTACATTCATCCGCGCGATCCTGAGACCATCAAGGTCGGCGTGCTTGGTCTCGGTGAGCTCGGGCTGACGGCGGCGTTGGAATGCGCGCGGCAGGGTTATCGGGTGCGCGGCTGGTCCAACACGCTGAAGTCGGTGGATGGCATCGAGACCTCTGCCGGCCTGTCCGCATTGCCGGACATTCTGGGCGATAGCGACATCCTGGTCTGCATGCTGCCCCAGACGCCGCAGACCCGCGGCCTTCTCGATGCCGAACGGCTGGCGCAGATGAAGCCGGGCGCCGTCCTCATCAATGTGTCGCGCGGCAACATCGTCGATGAGCCGGCTTTGATCGAAGCGCTTCGTTCGGCTCATATCGCGGAAGCGACGCTGGACGTCTTTGCCTCCGAACCATTGTCACCGGAGAGTCCTTTGTGGGCGATGGACAATGTTCTGGTGACGCCGCATCTGGCATCGGTGGCGCTGCCGCGGTCAGCGGCGCGGCAGATCGGCGAGAATGTGCGCCGGCTTCGGGCCGGGCAGGAGCTGCTAAGCCGCGTCGATCCCCGACGGGGCTATTGAGCCCGGCGCGAACTGGCCGCCAACGGCAAAGGCCTCGCGCGCGTAGTCGGCAAATGTCTGCACCGCCGGCCGCAGCGCATGACGCTTCAGGCGGAGCGCCATGACATGCGTCGGCGGCAGTTTCTCGGTGATGGGCACCACCGCGACGCGGCTGCCATCATAGCCGATAGTGGTGCGCGGAACGGCGTTATGGATCGAATATCCTTGGCCGTGCCCGATCAGTCCGCGGATCAATTCGAATGACCGGGTCCGGAACGAGATGCGCGGTTCGATGCCCGATGCCGTGAACAGGCTGGAGAAGTAATCGCGCGAATGCGGCAGATCCAGCAGGATGAACGGTTCGTCGCGCATTTCGGTCAGGCTGATCGAAGACCGGGTCGCCAAAGGATGACTGGCCGACAGGACGATATAAGGCGGCAATTCGCAGAACTTTTCGCCGATGATTTCATCGGGGACGGCAAAGGAATAGGACAGCGCCAATTCCGTCCGCCCAGAGATCAAGCCGTCGATGATCTCCTGCTGGTCGCCTTCCTCCAGTTTCACCGAGATGCCTGGCTGGCACACGCGAAAGCCGGCCAGCAGCCCAGGCATGAAGCGCGTCGCAAGCGTCAGGAAGCTGCCGACCACGATCTCGCCATGCAGGGTACTGCCAAGCGATTGAGCGCTTTGGGCAAAATCGCGAGCATGGTTGAGCAGCAGCCTCGCGTCATTCACCAGCCGCTGGCCTGCCGGTGAGAGCGTCACACCCTTCGCGAGGTGACGGACGAATATCTGGATACCGAGTTCCGCCTCCATCTGGCTCACCGCGGCGGAGATCGAGGGCTGAGAGACGTTCAGGCGCTTGGCCGCCTCCGTCACGCTGCCCGCGTCGGCTGTCTCAACAACGTAGCGTAGCGCCCGGAGCGAGAACTTCATCGCATTTTCCTATGCATCTCCAAACATAAAAATATTTTTCTTATGATAGGCCCTCCGGCACCTTGTCGTCCAGTCGAACAGGAGCCGATCAATGATCCGCACGGGTGAAGAGTACAAACAGGGCATTCGCGATGGTCGCGAGGTCTGGGTCGATGGCGATCGCGTCAACGATGTGACCACTCATCCCGCGCTGAAGCCGATCATCGATATCAAGGCCCGCATGTACGATATGGCGCATGAAGAGCGCTACAGCGGCGATCTGACCTATGTCGAAGGCAATGAGAAGCATTCGATCTTCTACCGGCCGCCGACGGAACAGAAGGACTGGCACGACAAGATCAAGGCTGTCGACCATGTGATGAAGGATATCGGTGGCGTCGTCACCCGCGTGGGCGACGAGACGATCGGCGAGATGTGGTCGCTCACCGACGGGCGCGACGTGCTGGCCGAGATTGATCCGCGCTTCGCCGCCAATATCGACCGGCATATCCGCGCCGTGATCGAGAAGGACGTCTTCCACGTCTCGGCCAATACCGACCCGAAGGGCGATCGCTCGCTGCCGCCGCAGCAGCAGGATCCCGACCTGATGGTTCACGTTGCC
Source organism: Bradyrhizobium sp. LeoA1Lang (assembly GCF_055413685.1). Taxonomy (NCBI): domain Bacteria; kingdom Pseudomonadati; phylum Pseudomonadota; class Alphaproteobacteria; order Hyphomicrobiales; family Nitrobacteraceae; genus Bradyrhizobium; species Bradyrhizobium sp. LeoA1Lang. Next base: position 18,642 of record NZ_JBVAPG010000086.1, read on the forward strand.
CGCGAGACCGATGCGGGCATCATCATTCGCGGCGCGAAATATGAAACCGCGGCCGCCTATGCCGATCAGGCCTATCTGAAGCCGACCGTCGGTGCCTGGGCGAATGAAAAGCTGTCCGACTACGCGGTGGGCTGCATCGTCAAGATGGGCGCGCCGGGCGTCAAGCATATTTGCCGCTCTGGTTTTGCCAATCGCAGCAGCGCCAAGGATTATCCGCTCGCCAACCGCTTCGACGAAGTCGAGGCGCTGGTTGTCTTCGACGACGTTCTGATCCCGTGGGAGGATGTATTCTTCTATCGTCATACCCGTGCGGCGCAGTTTGTGCGCTCGACACTGCACCGTTATTCGGCATTCCCCTATGTGCTGCGGTTGCTCTACACGGCCGACATGATGATCGGCGCGGCGATGTGGAATGCCAAGCAGACCGGTCTCGACAAACTGCAATCGGTGCGTGAGAAGCTCGCCGATCTCGTTTGCTATCGCGAAGGCATCAACGCACATCTCACCGCCTCGATCGCTATGGCGGAGAAGAGCCCCGGCGGTCTTTTGATGCCGCAGCAATCGATGCTCTATGCCGGCCGCGTGTTTGCCTGTTCGCAGCTTCCGGCGATGATGCACGTCGCCCGCGAGCTGTGCGGCGGCCAGATCTGCATCACGCCGAATGCCGATGCGTTTGAGGCCGAGGGTAGCGGTAAGTGGCTGAACAAGTTCTATTCGCTCAATGAGCAGTGGCAGGCCGACGATCGCCGCAAGCTGCTCGCTTTCGCGCGCGATCTGCTGAACTCCGACTATGCCGGCCACCGCCTGACCTTCGTGCAGTTCGCGCAGGCGCCGCACTTCAATCATCTGGCGGCCGTCTACAACAGCTTCGACTTCGCCGGACCGCTCGACTTCGTGAAGAAGTCGGCGGGTCTGTCGGACCGTATCGACGGGGGGCAATCGTGAGCCGTGCGTCTCACGACGTCGTCGCCGTCGATGAATTTCGCGACGCGATGCGGACGACCGCGTCGGGCGTCGCGGTGGTGACGACGGATGGTGAGGCCGGCCGGGCCGGTGTCACGGTCTCGTCGTTGTGCTCGCTATCGATGGAGCCGCCGTCAGTGGTGTTCAGCGTTCACCGCGACAATCGCAGCCTCGCTCTGCTGCTTGCCAATGGCGTGTTCGTCGCCAATGTTCTGTCCGATGCGCAGGAGCGTGTCGCCAGCAGCTTCGCCGGGCTGATCCCCGAATTGCGCGACAACCGCTTTCTCGCCGGCGAATGGTCAGAACTGCTCACCGGAGCGCCAGCGCTCGATGGCGCGTTGTGCAATTTCGATTGCCGCGTGGCCGGCCTATTCGATTTCGGCTCGCACCGCATCGTCACCGGCGAGGTGCTGAATGTCCGCAAACAAGCTGCGCTTCCTTTGATCTTCTGCGATCGCACATTCCGTCGTCTCGCTGCCGCCTGAGGATTTGGTTCATGACCCATCAGCGTTTCCGCAAGTTCAATACCAAAGATGCCTATCCCGAGCAGAGCCTCGACAACGATGTCTGCATGGTGGTGCGTGCCAACAACACGGTTTATGTGCGTGGCCAGACGGCGATGGATCTCGACGGGAAGATCGTCGGCATCGGCGATGCCGCTGCGCAGACTGAAAATGCCATGTTTTGCGCCAAGGTGCTGCTTGAAGAGGCAGGTTCGGGCCTGCAGGACGTGGTGAAGATCGTCATCTACATCACCGATCGCGCCTATCGCGAGCCGGTCTACCGGGTTGTCGGCAAGTGGTTGAAGGGCGTCTATCCGGTTTCGACCGGAATTATCGTTCAGGGGCTCGCCAAACCTGAATACATGATGGAAATCGACATCATCGCGGAAATTCCAACGTAGCACTGCGTCGATCTTCGACGCCAAAGTATAGCTACGATTATTCTGAAATGAGATCTTTCGAATGAAAGATCAACGGAGTTTTTTGCGCTGGAAATACTTGAAAATATTGCCGAATTCGTTTGCTTGGCATGGTGTTTGCTTTTCTCTCGGGGTCATAATTCTTGTGAGGTTTCGAGATGAAGCGCGCTTTGAAGCTTACTGCACTGATGTTGCTGTCGACGCTCGCGATCGGCGGGCAGGCATCTGCCCAGGAGAAGCTGGTCGTCAGCACCTGGGGTGGAAGTTTCCGCGATCTGATCGACGAGGCGATCGCGAAGAAGTTTACCGCCGAGACCGGCGTCAAGGTCGAATACATCACCGGCGGCACGATCGACCGGCTGAATCAGGCCAAGCTCGCCGCAGCCAAGCCCGAGAGCGACGTCACCTTCACGACGGCCCATGTCGGCTGGCTCTATGCCAACGACAATCTGTTCGAGAAGCTCGACATGGCGAAGATTCCGAATGCCAGCCATTTGGTCGAGCAGGCCAGGATCAGCCCGTACCACATCGGCGCCTGGGCCTATGTCTACACCATCGGCTATTTGCCTGACCGGCTACCCAAGGGCGTCAGCTTCGACAGCTGGGAAGGCCTGTGGAATCCCGCGCTCAAGGGCATGATCTCGTCGCCCGATTTCGACCCGAGTCATGTGATGGTCGTTGCGGCCAACCTGTCGGGCGGTGATGCTGCGAATTGGGAAGTCGGCGAAGCCAAGATGAAGGCGCTGAAGCCGAACTACAAGGCATTCTACACCAATGACGCCAACAGCCAGCAGCTGTTCGCCACCGGTGAGACGCCAGTCCAGGTCGTGCTGTCGATGAATGCCTATTACATGCAGAACCAGGGCGTGCCGATCAAGCTCGTGATCCCGAAGGAGGGCGCGGTGCTCGGTGTCGACACCATGGCCATCACCAAAGGTTCGACTAAGGCGGAGCTGGCCTACAAGTTCATGAACATCGCCCTCGATCCGGAAGTTCAGGCCAAGATCGCCGAACTGAAGAAGGGCAGCCCGGTGGTCGACAATGCCAAGCTCAAGCCCGAGATCGCCTCTTTGACCGGCGTCTTCTCCACGCCGGATCAGTGGGCGAAACAGACCCTGTTGATCGACGCCAAGCTGCGCGCCGAAAAGACCGGTACCTGGCGCAAGTGGTTCACCGAGAACATTATGGCTCCATAACATGGTCCTGGTCGCGATCCGGCTGATACCGCCGGATCGCGGTCCATCGCTTTGAGTTTGCCCACGTCGAGTTTGTCCATGAACACACGTCCGTTTCTGGGTTGGTTCGTTTCGCCGGCCGGCCTCGTCGCTGTGGCCCTGGTCGCGGCGATGCTGGCCGTCTTTCAATATAGCGTCCGGGCCTATATTCCCGGCTCGCTCGAAGTCGGTGAGTTCACGTGGCAGAATTTCGCGGCCATGCTGCGGCCGCTCTATGCTTTGGCATTCTGGAATACAGTGTTGCTGTGTTTCGAGACGGCGGTGTTCACGCTGATCCTGGCCTATCCGCTGGCTTATGCGCTGGTGCGCACCAATAGCTCGGCGCTGCGCTCCCTTATTCTGATCGTGTCGGTCACGCCGCTGTTTCTCGGCGAGGTAGTGCGGACCTATTCGTGGATGATCGTGCTCGGCAACAACGGCTTTCTGAATACGCTGCTGCTCAAGCTCGGTCTGGCGGATCGTCCGGTGCAGATGATGTTCACCGCTGGCGGCGTGGTCGCTGCGCTGGTGCATGTGACCATGCCGATCATGGTGATCATGCTGGCCGCAGCGCTCTCGCATATTGACCGCAACTACGAGAAGGCCGCCGAAAGTCTCGGTGCCGGTCCGGTCCGCGTTTTCCTCACCATTACCCTGCCGCTGTCGATGCCCGGAATCGTCGCCGGTTTCTCCACGGCCTTCGCATGGACGTTCAGTGCTTTCGCGACGCCGCAGCTGATCGGCGGCGGGCGTGTCAGTACGGTGTCGACGCTGATCTATCAGCTCGGCTTCTCGTCCTTCAATTTCCCCTTTGCTGCCAGTCTCTCCATCATTGGCCTCGCATTGTCGCTGGCCGTGGTCGCCTTGCTGAAGAAGGCCGCGAGCCCACTCGAACGTATGGCGGCCACGACATGAAGCGCTCTCCAGGCGCCCTGCTGCTTCGATGGTCGGGACGCATCCTCGTCGCCGCCGTTCTCCTGTTCGTGCTGCTGCCGGGCATCGTAGTGGCGATTTCGGCCTTCAACGACCGTGCGATCTTGGTTTTTCCCCCGCAATCTTGGTCGCTGCGCTGGTTCTGGCGCGCGTTCTCCTATCCCGATTTCGCCAAGGGCTTCTGGAATGGCCTGACGGTGACGGTGTGGGCGTCGAGCATCGCGCTGGTGGTCGGCTCGGCCTTCGCCTTCGCCATTCACCGCTACAAATTCGCGCTCAGGAATCTTCTCGAAGGCATTTTGCTGTCGCCGCTGATCATCCCGCACTACACAATCGGCCTCGGCGTTCTCATCCTCGCCTCGCAGACCAATGTCGGGCGCGGCCTTCCACTCGTCATCTTCGCCCATGTGGTAATGGTGCTGCCTTTCGTGATGCGCAGCACTTACATCTCGCTGGAGAATCTCGACATCCGGCTCGAACTGGCGGCGTCCAGCCTTGGCGCCACGCCGCTGCGGATCCTGTTCACCGTGACGATCCCGCTTTTGATTCCGGGCTTGCTGAGCGGCTGGCTATTCGCAGCAATTCTATCGTTCAATGAATTCACGGCGACTCTGTTCGTCAGCAGCCACGCCACGCAGACGCTGCCGGTCGCCATGTACAATTACGTCCGCGAATTCGCGGATCCCACACTGGCCGCCCTGTCGGTCATCTACATCGTCGTGACCGCGACCTTGCTCACGATCGCCAATTCCTTCCTGGGCCTCGGGAAAATCCTGAATGTTGATGCGCACTAATCAGATGGCTGCAAATACGTCAGTCGCGGGAAGCGACAAAGCCCGTCCGGCCGTGCAGCTCGACGGCGTCACCAAGCGCTTCGGCGATTCCATCGCGCTGCATGAGGCCTGGCTGAAGATCGGGTCGAGCGAGTTCATGACCTTGCTGGGACCGTCAGGTTGCGGAAAGACCACGCTGCTCAATCTTGTTGCGGGCTTCCTCGAAGCGGACGGTGGCGAGATCTTTATTGAAGGCGCTCTGGTCACCGAAACGCCGGCGCACATGCGCGAGATCGGCATCGTGTTTCAGAATTATGCGCTGTTTCCGCATATGAGCGTCGCGAAGAACGTCGCTTATGGACTGAAGACCCGCGGCGTCGACAAGAAGGAGATGGCGCGCCGTGTCGACGAGGCGCTGGCGCTGGTCAAGCTCACCGGTTTCTCAGACCGCAAGCCCCGGCAATTGTCGGGTGGTCAGCAGCAGCGTGTTGCGCTCGCGCGTGCGCTCGTGATCAAGCCGAAGGTGCTGCTGCTGGATGAGCCGTTCTCGGCGCTCGACAAGAATCTGCGTGGTTCCATGCAGGTCGAGCTCAAGCAGATTCAGCGCGAGCTCGGCGTCACCACGATCTTTGTTACCCATGACCAGGGCGAGGCGCTGTCGATGTCGGATCGCATCGCGGTGATGTCGGCCGGACGCATCCGCCAGATCGCCGCGCCTGACGATATCTATCGTCGTCCCGCCGATCGCTTCGTCGCGTCCTTCGTGGGTGATGCCAACGTTCTCAACGGTCGGCTCGTCGAGCGGAGCGGCGATGCCGCGGTGGTCTCGATTGGTGATGTGCGCGCGAGCGTTCCTGCAGCATCTATTGCCGAAGTATCGATTGGCGGTTCCGTGGATGTCTTCGTACGGCCGGAACATCTTTCCGTGACGTCGCGAGGGGCATCGGGATCGTTGCCTGGCACTGTGACGACGCAGGTGTTCCAGGGCGGCCATGTCGATCTCTATATCGACGCGCCAGGTAGCGCGCGCGATCATATTTTGCTGCGGTCGCCGGGCATTGCGGCACTGTCGTCCTGTCCGGTCGGAGCCGAGATCGGATTGTCGATGGGCTCCGACGACATCGTGGCGTTTCCGCCGGGCGAGGCGCCGTGAGGCGTCTGCGTCTAGAACGACGGCGCCGCGCCCGGATTCTTCGCGCGTGCGACATAGTCTTTCTGCTGCGGCCGATAGCGCTCCCACAGTGCGCGCAATTCGCCGATCGGCGCGTCGTGCCAGTCGACACGCAGGTCGACTACCGGCCAGTCGAAGAGGTGAGCGACATGCAGGCCCGCCGCATGCTCGTCGTCGGTCTCACCGCCGGCATCGAGGCCGGCTTCGAGCGTCGACATCAACCGCTCCGCCAGTGGCTGGCCAGTGGTCGCCTCGAACCGCGCAATCATCGTGCCGGGCACCTTGTCGTCGGCGAGCAGATTGCCAAGCGCGAGGCAGCCAGCGCCTTCAGCAATTGCCGCCGTGGCCAATGCCTGAGCGCCGGAATGCCAGGCCACCTGACCGTAACGATCGATCACGCCGACCTGTCGCCATGCTGGCTGCGGTGTGCCGAGCGTGAGGCTGTTGAGGACGGCAGCGGCACCGAGGCCCTGACGCAGCAGCGCAAGACCGGTCGGGCCGAGCGCCGGGTCGGTCACATTCTGCGACACCACGAGGCCCAGAGGCCCGACCCACGCGCAGCGCGCCGGCACCGCGATACTGGACGACGTGATGGCGATGCCGAATGCGCCGGTCTCCGGACAACGCGCCGAGATAGAATAGGTCATCGTGATGCTCCTGTATTCGAAAAAGTAATGGTAGTATAGATGATCGAAAAGATAGCTCAAATACTTTGCGGGCTCCTCAAAATTGAAAGTATAAGTTCGAGTTCCAATTTCGATATCATCGAATACATCGAGCGGATACTTGCGTCATCGTGCGTGACGGCGTGTCGCGTGCCGTCGCGTGACGGACGCAAGGCGTCGCTGCTCGCGACCATCGGTCCGGCGGACCGAGCCGGTGTCGTTCTGTCGGCACATACGGACGTCGTGCCGGTGGAGGGGCAGGCCTGGACTGTGCCGCCATTTGCCGGCGTCATCCGTGATCAGCGCGTCTATGGTCGCGGCGCGACTGACATGAAGGGCTTTCTGGCTGTCGTTCTCTCCGCCGTGCCGCGTCTCAAGGAGGCGGCTCAGGCCGTTCCGGTGCATCTGGCGTTTTCCTATGACGAGGAAGTGGGATGCCGCGGCGCGCCGGATCTGGTGCGTGCGTTGACGCAGTCCGTCGCGCCGCCGGCGCTCGCCATCGTCGGAGAGCCGACCACGATGCGCGTCGTTCGCGCGCACAAGGGCAAGGTGGCGCGTCGCTTGACGGTGATCGGGCGCACGGGCCACTCGGCGATGCCGCATCGCGCGACCAATGCCGTCGATTCCGCGGTGGCGATCGCTCATGCGTTGCGCGGTTTCGCCGATCAGGAGATCGCACGCGGCGGCGATGCGGCCTTCGACCCGCCATTCACCACGATTCATGTCGGATCGCTACATGGCGGCAGCATGGTCAATCTCGTGCCGGAACGCGCCACGCTGGAATATGAGATCCGCACCATCCCGGGCCGTGACGCTGGCGAAATCCTTGCACGGATCGATGAGTTGGTTGCGCGCGAGCGTGATCGACTTCGTGACAGCGCGCCAGAGGCCGACATCATCTCCGAAGAACTGTCGGCCTATCCCGGCCTGGATACCGATGCCGATGCGCCTGCGACACGTCTGGTTGCGCGACTTGCAAGCGACACGCAGCCCGCAACGACAGTAGCATTCGGCACCGAGGCTGGCCTCTACGCGGAAGCGGGCATCCCGACGCTGGTTTGCGGACCCGGCGATATGGCGCGCGGGCACAAGGCCGACGAATGGATCGGCTTTGATGAACTCGCTGCGGCGAGCGCGATGATCGACAGGCTGGCCGTTTTGCTAAGCCGGCCGAGTGCAGACTGGATGCAGGAATGAGCAACGGAGTTTCGACAATGACCCCCACCATGCAGGCCATCATCGCAACGCAGGCGGGTGGTCCCGACGTGCTGATGCAGGTCGCGCGACCCGTGCCCGTGCCCGGTCCCGGCGAAATCCTGATCGAGGTTGCCGCGGCTGGCGTCAATCGCCCCGATCTGATGCAGCGGAGTGGCGCCGTCCCGCTGCCGGCAGGTGTCACCGATGTGCTCGGGCTCGAAGTTGCAGGGCGCGTGGTCGATGGCGACGCCGACTTGCGCGGTCAGGCGGTTATGGCACTGGTCAAGGGCGGCGGCTATGCGCGCTATTGCCTTGCCAAGGCATCGCATTGTCTCGCTGTGCCCGAGGGCCTGACGATGGAAGAGGCGGCAGCCCTGCCCGAGGCGCTCTTCACCGTCTGGCACAATCTGTTCGAGCGCGGTCGGCTGTCGAAGGGGGAGGCCGTACTGGTGCATGGCGGCGCCAGCGGCATCGGCACGGTTGCGATACGAATGGCCATCGCCCGCGGCGCCACGGCCATCGCGACGGTCGGCAGCGACGCCAAGAAGAAGGCAGTCGAAGCGCTGGGCGCCACCGCGATCAATTATCGTACCGACGATTTCGTTGCCGCAGCGCGCGATGCTGCCGGCGAGCGCGGCGTCGATGTCGTGCTCGATATCGTCGGCGGTTCTTACGTTGCACGTAATCTCGACGTGCTGGCGCCGGGCGGACGCCATGTCAGCCTGTCCTTCATGGAGGGTGGTGTTGTCCCGATTGATCTCGGGCTGGTGATGCGCAAGGGATTGTATCTGACATCGTCGACGCTGCGACCGAAGTCGGATGAGGAGAAGACGGCGATCGCCGCCGTGCTCCGCGCCGAGGTGTTGCCGCTGGTCGCGTCTGGCGTGGTGAGGCCGCTGATCTGGCGGCAATTGCCACTCAGTGACGCCGCACAAGCCCATCGCATTCTCGAAGCCAATGAGAACATCGGCAAGGTGTTGCTGCTGCCGACGGGAGACGCTCATGAGTGATGCCATCGAACTGTTTTATGCGCCGACATCGCCCTATGTTCGCAAGGTCATGGCGTGCGCGATCGAACTTGGCATCGCTGATCGCATCGTGCGGCTGCCGAGCGCCGCGCATCCGTTGAAGCGCGATGAGAGGATCGCCATTTTCAATCCGCTCGCCAAGGTCCCGGCCACAAAACTGGCGGATGGAACGCTGCTATTCGACAGTCGGGTGATCTGCGAGTATCTCGATGACCTCGGAAATGGCTCGCTGTTTCCGCGCGGGCCCCAGCGCTGGCAGGTCCTCACCGAACAGGCCCTCGGTGACGGCCTCCTCGATGCCGCCCTGCTGACCCGCTACGAGAACACCTGCAGAAGTGATGAGCATCGATCGGCCGACTGGATAGACGGCCAGATGACCAAGATCGCCGCAGCACTCGACCAGATGGAAAACACGGTCGCTGAATTCGGCGCACGCATCAGCATCGGCAGCCTCACCATCGCCTGTGCGCTTGGCTATCTGGATTTCCGTTTCGCGTCATTCGACTGGCGTACAACGCGGCCGGCGCTGGCCGTTTGGTTCGAAACCATGTCGCTGCGTCCGTCTTTGCGAGACACGTTTCCAGCGGATGGATGATTTGAGACATTCGTCGGGAGTATGCCTTCGCACGCTTCACCGAGCCGTACAAGGCATGATACCGGAGCTATCGAAAATGGCGACGACCAAACCCTCTCTCAAATTGACACATGACGGCGCGCTCAAGGCGTTGGCTGGCGCGATAGCCAAAGCGGAAGAGCTTAACGCACCGCAGAACATTTCGATCGTCGATGACGGCGGCAACCTTCTGGCATTTGTTCGGATGGATGGCGCCAAACTGCTGTCACGGGAGACCTCGATGTCCAAGGCCATCACCGCGGCTTCACATCGTCAACCGACGTCGCGACTCGATCCGGCCAACGAGATCAAGCTTGCCATTGCGGGTGGGGGCCGGCTCACCAACCTCGAAGGTGGACTGCCAATCATTATAGCAGGCCAATGTGTCGGTGCGGTCGGCGTGGGGTCAGGCACTGGTGCACAAGACGTCGAAGTAGCCCGCGCCGCGTTAGCGGCGATCGGAGCGGAGGATCAAAAGCCATGAGCGAGTTTGAAGCTGGCCTGAGCGAAACGGCGCGGAGCTATCTGCGCGAAGGAAAATGTGACGAGAGCTCCGTCGTCCGGCAGACGCCCCGCATCAACGGCCGCGCGCCACCGATGCTGTTTGACAGCCGGTCGTGACTTTATATTTGGCCTAGTAGCTGCCGCTAGCTATGCACTTGCTTTCTGCACCAACTGAGCGGTGGGTTGTATTCGGGCTCGATGGCGGTTCATGAAGAGCCGCACATACCCGCAATGTTCACGGTGCGGGTGGCGCTGAGACCTTCACTGATGGGCGATCCGCCAAGGCTCGCGCGAATTCGTTGAGCTCTGGGAAAGCCGAGCGCCATCCGCAATCGGGAAACCGGTAGTCGGCATAACCGAGCGCGCAAATGAGCGAGATAGCAACGACGTCGAACGGACGCGACATCAGGGTCGGCTGTCGCGCGAAATGCGCAAATCCGCACCACGCCCTGTTCCAGTGATCGTCAAGCCAGGCGTTCCAATGCGTGCCTTCGGGGCGCGCGAACTTCTCGTAACGGCAGAGCAGCATGGAATCGAGCATGCCTTGCAGCATCGAATGCTCGCTTTTGACCCGCCAGCGAGTTGGACCTGAGAGAGGGAGCAGCTTCCCGCCGCCCGCGAGTTCGTCGAGATATTCGACGACGACGTAGGAATCGAGAATCGCATCGCCATTGTCGAGGATCAGGACCGGCAACTTCTTGAGCGGGTTGATGCGGGAATATTCCTCGTTCGCTTGACCCGGTACGACCGCGGTCGCCACGAGCTCGATTTGGTCGATGAGGCCCAGCTCGATCGCGGCAATGCGGACTTTGCGAGCAAAGGGAGAAGCTGGGGCGAAGGTGAGTTTCATGTACGCGCTCTGATCTGGACGTTTGAAGGCTGCCCCAAGGAGGGAGTGGCTGCGGCAACACGCCATGAATAATTAGACGATATAGCTTTACATGTCTAATTTATGGACTATAACTCCATATAGTATAATAATTGATCGGATTGGTGCTTTCGTTGAGGGGGGCCTTCAAGCGCGCCGTGAAGGGGCTCAGCCAGACGAGCGGCCGATACGTCGGTCGCATCGTGGCGTCCGTGGTGGGGGAGAAAAACGCGCGGATCTGGCGACCTCGTCGCGATCTGAATCGTTCTAGCCGGTCGTTTCTTTGATCGAGGCTTCACAGGGGGTAAAGCATGTCTCAGTCCAAGCATTGTCTTCCGCGCCGAAAGGTCCTGGGTCTCCTTGCGGCGGCGCCGGTCGTTCTCACGTCTCGATCAGTGCTTGCACAAGGCCCGATCAAGATTGGTGGCATCTTTCCGTTGACCGGGGGGAATTCCGTATTTGGCAACCAGAATTATCAGGGCGTCGAGACGGCGATTGACCTTGTGAATGATCGCGGTGGCATCAACGGGCGGAAAATCCAGCTCTTCAAGGGCGACGGGAATAGCCCGCAAGCCGCTATCAGCGAGACCAACCGTCTCGCCTCGCGAGAAGGCGTGCGCATCTTCGTCGGGAGCTCGACGAGTGCTGTTGGGATGGTGGCGAGCCAGGAGGCCGAGCGCAATGGCGCGTTTTACTGGGAAGGCATGGCGGTTGCGAACAACTATACGGAGCGCGACTTCAAGAACGTGTTCCGGATGGGGCTGAGCGCCGCGGGCCTTGGCCAGCCCGCTCCGCTATATACCGCCCAAGTCCTTGCGCCGATGCTGAAGATCGATCCGAAAAACCTCAACGTTGCGGTCGTTGCCGAGGATTCTGCATTCGGCGTCGACGTGTCCAAGGCCGTCATCGACCAGGCTGAAAAACTCGGTATCAAGATCGGATTGCGCGAATTCTATTCTGCCAAGACCACCGATCTGTCTCCGCTGGTCCTGAAGCTACGCTCGCTCGATCCGGACATGATCATAGCCACGCAATTCATCAATGACGCTATCCTTCTCCAGCGGCAGATGAAGGAAATGAATTACAGCCCGAAGGCGTTTGTAGGCACCAGCGCGGGTCACTCCACGCTATCTCTGGCCGAGGCGATCGGGAAGGATGTGAACGGAATCTTCTCATCGTCGTTCCCGCTCGAAGCTAATTTGAGTTCTCTAACGGCCGAGGCGCGCGCAGATCGTGAAGAGTTCGTGAAGCGCTACGAGGCGAAGTACAAGGTTACGCCTGCGGTCCAGGAGTCGCTCGGATTTGTCGTGGGCGTTGCGCTTGCGCGGGACATCGTGGGTAGGGCGGCTTCCGATGGCGCCTCGGATCTTCGTGACGCATCGCTCAAGGTCGATGTGCCGGTCGGGTCCTACATCAATGGCTGGGGTTTGAAATTCGACGATAAGGGCCAGAATCAGCGGGCCTTCGGCAGCGTGGTCCAGTGGCAGGATCAGAAGATGATGTCCGTTTATCCGGAAGCCAACAAGGTCCGCGATCCCATCATGGTGCCGCTGCCCGCCTGGAATGCGCGGTGACATCGAACTAGAGCCGGCGATCCAAGAGCTCTCATGGACATCTACATTCAGCTTGCTTTGTCGGGCCTGTTCATCGGCGGGGTGTACGCGCTGATCAGTGTCGGTTTGACCCTGGTGTTCGGCGTCTTACGAGTCGTGAACTTTGCGCATGGCGAGTACCTCACGATAGCGATGTACCTGACGTACTTCATGTTTCAGCGCGTCGGAATCGATCCCTTTGTCGCGAGCGTTGCCGTCGTGCCGCTGATGTTCGTCCTTGGACTTGTGACTGAACGCCTGTTGATCCGACCGACGCTCGAGGCCCCGCATGTGGTCCAGGTGTTCGTCACCTTCGCGCTATCGCTGCTTCTGCAGAACCTTTTACTGACGCTGTTCACGTCCGATTTTCGATCGATCAGGACGCCTTATGCGACGGTCGCGTTTCAGATCGGGCCACTCTATGTGTCCTGGTTGCGCGTTGCCGTTTTCGTCGTCGCGCTGATGTTGGCCGGTGGATTGGCGGCGTTTCTGAAGTACACGTACATCGGAAGCGCGATACGCGCCACGGCGCAAGATCGTCGTTCGGCGCGACTAGTCGGCATCAATGTTGACCAGGTCTACGCGGTCACATTTGCTCTTGGTTGCGCACTGGTGGGAGCGGCCGGCATCCTTCTGTCGCCATTATTTCCAGTAAATCCCTACACCGGCGCCGACATGATCCTGATCTCATTTGTCGTCGTCGTTCTGGGCGGGATGGGAAGCATCGCCGGCGCGGTGGTGGCGGGACTCTCGATCGGCATAGTGGAGTCGTTCACCGGGTACTTTGCTGGTGGAGAATTGAAGCAGCTCGTCTATTTTGTTCTGTTCATGGTTGTTCTCGCCGTGCGTCCCAATGGTCTCTTCGGCCGCAAGGGTGCCGAAGTCATGGATGTCACGTGATGAAGCCGGCTCACTCTCCACTCACCGGACTTCTGCTGCCCGCTGCCGGATTTGTGGCTTTGGCGGTTCTGCCCCTCATATTTTCTGACGCGTTCTTCGTGGCAGCAGTCACGCTGGCACTTCTGGGTGCCGCCGCGTCACTCGCTTGGAACCTAAGCGGAGGATATGCGGGCCAGTTGTCGCTTGGCCATGCAGCCTTCTACGGCATTGGCGCCTATGTCTCGACCATCCTTTTCCTGAAGGCGGGGATTAGTCCGCTCATAGGAATGTGGCTCGGCGCGATTGTCAGCGCGGCTCTGGCCGTTTTCCTGGGCGCCATCACGATGCGGCTGAAGGGCTCCTTCTTCGTCATGTCGACGCTCGCCTTTGGCGCCGTCGTCCACATCAGCGCCATCAACTTGCGAGATCTCACCGGCGGGCCATCGGGGTTGGCGATCCCACTTCGGCCGAGCCCTGAGAATCTGATCTTCGCCAAGAAGCTCGTCTACACTTACGTCGCCCTCGTTCTCGTCATTGTCTTCTACGCAGTCACGCGGATGATTGCTGCGAGCAAGGTGGGTTATGCGTTGGTTGCGTTCCGGGAGAACCACCAGGCCGCGCGCGCGCTCGGAATCCGCACCTTACCTCTTCGGATAGGCGTATTCGCGCTGTCTGCCGGCCTCATCAGCATTTGCGGCAGCGTGCATGCGCAATACTATCTGTATGTTGATCCGGACAGCGTGATGGGCCTGAACCTGTCGCTCAATTTTGCGCTGATGGCGATCGTTGGCGGACTCGGCACGGCATACGGCCCGATCGTCGGCGCACTCCTGGTGTCGGTCGTCTCCGTAGTCATGCAGGTGTATCTTGGTGATCAAATCTCAGGCCTGACGCAGCTTGCCTACGCAGCCATCGTGATCCTGGTGCTGCTTGCCGCCCCAACGGGGCTCGGACCCTCGGTACATGCGTTCTTGAAGCGGAGCGCGATATGGCGGTCCTGACGGCAACGGATTTGACGAAGCGCTTCGGGGGCTTGACCGCAGTCAAGGACGTCAGCTTCACGGCACGCCCCGGCGAAATCCTTTCGATCATCGGGCCCAACGGGGCGGGAAAGACCACCGTCTTCAATCTGTTGACCGGATTTCTCAGGCCGGACCGGGGCTCAGTATCCCTCGACGACATGGATTTAGGGGGCGTCTCTCCCGAAAGCAGGTGTCGCGCGGGCCTCGCTCGCACCTTTCAGATCGTGCAGCCATTTCGGGGCCTGAGCGTGCTCGACAACGTCGTCATGGGGGCAATGCTTCGTGCACGGTCGATCGAAATGGCACGTGAGATCGCCCGGAAAGTGTTGAGCGATCTTGACATGTCGGCTCTATGTGATGTGTCCGCTGGACAGCTTCCGATCGGCGACCGTAAGCGGCTGGAGATGGCCAAAGTCCTGGCAACGTCCCCTCGCGCACTCCTGCTTGATGAGGTCATGGGCGGGCTTATCCCGATCGAAGTCAAGAAAATGATCGGCTTCATTCAACGGCTGAGGGAGCGAGGCATAGCTCTCGTGGTGATCGAGCATCACATGAGCGCGGTGATGCAGCTATCGGATCGCATCCTGGTCCTTCAAAATGGGAAGCCGATCGCAACGGGAACTCCTGCGGAGGTTACGCGCGATCCGGTGGTGCTGTCGGCGTATCTTGGCGCCAATTTTGCGGCGTCGAGGAGCTAGTCGATGCTGCGCGTCCGTGATCTCAGTGTACGTTTCGGAGACGTACAAGCCGTCGAACAGCTTTCATTTGACGTGGGAGCTGGGCAAATCGTCGGGTTGGTTGGCAGCAATGGCGCAGGCAAGACCACAACATTGTCCGCGATATCGGCGCTGGTCAAGAATCGCAGCGGGAGCATAGAGCTCGACGGCAAGGATATCTCGCGGCTGCCTCCTCATCAGATTGTCGAGCAGGGCTTGATTCATGTGCCGGAGGGACGCCGGCTGTTTCCGTTTATGAGCGTTCTGGAGAACCTGGAAATCGGAGCGTACGGAAAGGCGGCGCGTGACAAGCGAAAGCAGCAGCTCGAGTTCATCTTCGATCTCCTGCCACGCTTGGCGGAGCGCCGTGACCAACTGGCCGGTACCCTGTCAGGGGGAGAGCAACAGATGTGCGCCATCGGTCGCGGACTAATGTCATGTCCTCGACTGTTGATGTTGGACGAGCCAACGCTTGGCTTGGCACCAATGCTCGTCGAGGACGTATTCAGACTGGTGAAGGCGATTCGGGATAGGGGCGTTCCGATCCTGATCGTCGAGCAGCAGGTCGTCCACGTGCTCGAGACGGCCGACTATGCTTATGTGCTGGAAAGCGGACGGGGCGCCATGCATGGCCTCGGCGCCACGCTCTTGCAGGATGATGGATTGAGACGTGCCTACCTTGGGATCTGATGATAAGCGCGACCCGGTCGCGATAAAGGAGCGTCGCCGCTCAAAGCGGATTGTGCGCCGACGCGCCGAGATTCTCGACGCTGCAAAGAACATCTTTCTCGCGGGCGGCTATGCGTCGGTCACGATCGACGACATCGCGGATACCGCGGGCATATCGCGGGCGACGATTTATCTGTATTTCAAGAGCAAGCAGGAAGTATATACGGAGCTTCTGTTCCGCGACCTTGATGCGATGATCACGATGCTGATCACGTCGTTCGACCGGAACGACTCGGTCCGCAATAACCTGTTTCGAATGTCGATCTCCTATATGAACTTCTTTCGCGTTCATCCGGAGTATTTTACGACCCTTTCGTTCTTCTTCATGCCGGGTCGCAAGGAAACGTTGCCTCCCGATGCCGCTGCCAAAATTAGCGCGCGGCTCAATGACGGCATTCTAACGATCGAGGAAGCCATCAAGTTGGGAATTTCGCGCGGAGAGGCACGGCCGGTCGACGCGCGCGCGGCGACGCTTTCTCTGTGGGGGCAGTGGATGGGTAACGCTTACCTCGCTGTTGCCGGCCGGACGACAATCTATGAGCGCACGATCGAGCAGGTTTACGCGGATGGTATCGATCTCTTTCTCGACGGCCTCACGGTGCGGAGCCCCGGCTGAAGTACGTAAGGTCGATCACCGTCTGAACGGCAGCAAGAGTCTCGATTAGACACGCAGCATCTCCGCTCGATCGCGCGCGGATGCTTGGGGAGGAGCACACTCGATGAATATCGAAACTTACGTCCTGAAGGGCAACGGACGCATTCCGAATTCGTGTCTGCCGGTTCTGATCTACCGTCAAGCCTTCGATATGCGTCCTCCGGAAATAGAGGATTTGTTTCGAAAGAACGAATGGCCGACGGATTGGCACAGTTCTTTCGGTATGTATCCACGCCACCACTTTCACAGTGATACCCACGAATTGATCGCGGTGACGCGCGGTACCTTGGTGGGACGCTTCGGCGGCCCGGAGGGTGTGTGCGTGACGATGACGAAAGGTGATTTCGTCGTGATCCCCGCAGGAGTAGGGCACTTCGGGGAGTCGATCACAGAAGACTTGCGCCTGACGGGGGCATTTCCGATGGGCCATGCCATCCACGATTTCAGGCTGGGCTATGTCGAGGAGTACGCACGGATGGTGGAACGCTCTCGGCGTGTGCCTATCCCTGTGTTTGATCCCCTGGAAGGCTCGTCCGGCTCGCTACCACAAATCTGGCACGATGCTCTGGGAGGCAAGCAGTAATGCCGAGCGCCGAGATCGGTGCCGTCCGAAAAGCGGTTGGAATTGAAAGTGGCGTAGTCTCCGGGGTGATCAACCTCGAATCACCCGGCGTTGACGCGCCGGGCTGGAGACCACGCCATGACAAGCGTTACCACGAAGGCTT
>NZ_JBVAPG010000087.1:0-35742 GCF_055413685.1 Bradyrhizobium sp. LeoA1Lang
TTAGCGCCAGCGTCGGGGCGCCAGGACCACACGACTTCGCCGTCCGCGAGTGCCACGCTCGTCAGTCGCGACACCCGCGTCCACCGCATCTCACCGCAACGTTCGTGACGATCGCGACCCGCCCCTCTCTCGGGTGAGACGCGCGGAGTTAAATCACTGATTTGCCCGACGGCGGAAGCGGAATGTTTTTTGTGTGAGGGCTGGACGAGGCAAATCACGTTGGAATTGCTCGCGAATTTTTCTCCCCCGTCATTCCGGGGCACGCGCAGCGTGAGCCCGGAATGACGGCTGAGGAATGTGGCGACACGAACGGCCAAAACCGGCCCCGCCCTACCACTCTTCCGGGCAGGGATCGACGATCTTCCAGAGTTCGATGCCGTTCTTGATCTTCTTCATTTCGGTGGTCAGCCCACCGTTGCGGCGGATCCAGTCCCTCACCGTCTGTGGGTAATAGGACATCAGGTCGGAGGTGCCATCGAGGCTCGTGACCTTGATGCCGAAGGTGAAGGCCTTGTCGTAATAGGCCTGGTGGAAACCGACGCTTGCCCTGGGCGTGACACAGATCTTGTTCATCGGCACGATGCCGAACACGAGCGTGCAGGCGGAATTGCAGATACCGTCGATGATGACGCGCTCGCCGCGCTCGCGGATGCGCTTGTACTTGGCCTTGTACTCATCGACATAGCCGCCATGGTCGCGCGTGATGTGCAGGACGGCACGCGCCGGCGCCATCGCGAGAGCAAGGAACAACAGGGCGAGAAGCGTGATGCGCATGAACAATGTGACAGTAGCCTTGGTCGCCTCAAACAAAGCCGGCTGCGGGCCCCGGACCAGACCCCAAAACTCTGGCCGGACTGTGTTGGGAAACCGTTAAGCATCCAGAATGGGCCAAAAATTGACGTGATGTGGCCTATTTCCCGCAGTTTTTCCCTCCAAACCGCGCTAAATGAAAGGCTGGATCGGCCAGAATCGCCCCGGCTGGCCCTGGAGACGCACAATGCCCAGACTGAAGTTTTTCGCCGCCGCAGCGGTTCTTGCCGCCATGGCTGCCGCCCCAAGCGTGGCCGACGCCCGCCATTACCGCCATCACCACCACCACCGGCACCACGCCGGGCACCTGCCCTATCAGATCAGCTACCTCCACAATTACGGCCCGGGCGCGACGCCCGGCACGTTCGCCTATTACGACGGCCCGACGGCGGTAAAATGCCGCCAGAGCGCCTCCGCCTATATCGGCCAGGACGGCCGCCGGCATCCCTGTTTCTGAAGGCCCCACCGGGCGGGACGCCGTGCGCAGGGCACCTTTTCCGCTCCACGCGCTGGCCGTTCCGGCCCAAACCTGATAATCGACGCTTGGATCATGATCCGACCATACCGAGTCGGATCCATGATCTGACTTCTCTGTCTGAGCATGATCTCCGTGCAAACGCTTCGCGTTTGTCGCGAGGGAAAACCGGTTTCTACTTTTCCGGATCATGCTCCAAGGCACGCGCTCGTAGCTCAGCTGGATAGAGCATCGGATTTCGATTCCGAGGGTCGGGAGTTCGAATCTCTCCGAGCGCGCCACAGCCGATAAGATAGGCGCTACTGCTTCGCCGTGGCGCTATGATGCCGGGGCCCGGGTGCGCGCTCAAATCGCCAGGACTGCGATAGACTGCGATCTGGCACTTCGCCTTCTCGAGCAGCTTTTCCTCGGACGGAGCGATCACGGGCATTGCGAGGACCGTAATCCGGTTTCATACTCTCGCGTCGCCCGGAGGCGTACCTCGACCGGCTAAGGTAACGGTGCGACCAACCCGAAAAAATGCAACAGACAATGCCGGGTTACTGGAAAGCGGAGAGACAGCGATGCTGTTTCGTCACGCGTTTGCTCTTGTGTCGATGACGGCGCTGTTGGCTGATCCCATCGACGCCGTGTCGCAGGACATGCTGCGCAGCGTCGACCTCAACAGCCCCGAAATGTCGACATCCGAGATGACGCGGGCCGAGGTCGAGACGCTTCTCAAGGCGGCGCCTCAAGACGCCGCGGGCCAGAGCTCTGCGGATTTGCAAGGAAAGCGGCTGTCGCAACTCGATCTCTCGGGGCTCGACTTCTCCGGCAGCAATCTCCGCCTCGTCAAGCTCAACCGGACTAGCCTGAAAGGCGCACGCTTCTATCGTGCCATCCTCAACCAGGCTTGGCTCATCGACGCGGATTTGACCGGGGCGTCTCTCGTAAAGGCATCACTCCTCGGCACGCAGATGCAGCGCGCCAAGCTTGGCGGCGCCGATTTGAACAGCGCTCGCATAACCGCGGATCTTTCTGGTGCCAGCTTGATCGGGGCTAAGCTTGCTGGCGCCGATTTGAGCGCTGATATGCGCAACCAATCGATGGGCTTGATGCGTGGCGTGCTCAAATCCGCCGATCTCAGGAATGCCGATCTGAACGGCGCCAATCTCGCGCGCGCCGATCTCGAATTCGCGCAGCTGCAGAACGCCAATCTGGCGAATTGCAATCTTAGCGGTGCCGACCTTTCGGGAGCCGACTTGTCCAACACCAATCTCGCAGGCGCCGATTTCACCGAGACTGACCTCGCGTCGGCCCTCTTGCCGAGCGCAGCCGCGCTGGAAAAGGCCCGCAATCTGGACAAGGCCAGGAACTTGAACCTGGCGCGGCGCCTACCTTAGTGATCGCAGTGATCCGAAACCTGGCATTTCAGCCAGCAACTGAAGCAATCGGCGCCAATGCGGCGATGCCAACAGCCCTCAGATCAAGAAACAACGGTTTGGGCTGGCTAGCCGAGACCGATGGGTGCGCCACGGCCGATGAAGATGTTAGCTCGCCGCATCCTTGAGCGCGGTTTCGAAGCTCTTTGCGTCGAAGGCCGGCATACTCTGGATCCGCCCCAGACCCTGGGTGGCGTACCAGACGGAGAACGCGAGCATCGCTCCCTCATTCGGGGCATCGACGATGTCGACGAAATCGTAATAGCCCTGCGTGTAGTGGATCGACTCGACCTTGATGCCCAGCTTGTCGAGTTTTGCCTTGGCCTTGCCGATCCGCTCCGATTGCTTGCTTGCCCACTCCGGGCTCAGACTACCAAGCAGCACATATTTCATGGCCACCTCCACGTGATGTTGATCATGATGCGCGAAGGACCGCACGATTATACGCCTTCCAGGGACCCGTGCCATGTCGTTGTGCGTAGCGGGAACGGCAAGATGCGGCCTCCCCGGCCCCGCATTTTGTCCGACAAGCCCTATAGCCAGCGCCGCACCCGCGCGCGGTAGCGGCGATAGGCGTTCCCGAACTTGCGCTCGAGATAGGCTTCCTCGCGGGTGATCACACCGTAGCGGATGACAAGCGCGAAGGGCACCAGCGTCATCAGCAGCCAGAGGTCGTTGAAGGCAATGGCCAGGCCGATGAGCCCCAGTACCATGCCGAGATAGATGGGGTTGCGCGTGAAGCGGTAGGGGCCAGTCTCCACGATGGTCGTGGACGGCAAGTTGGTGGGCACATTCGAGCCGGCCCGGGTCATGGTAGTGATCGCCCACGCGACCAGCGCCACCGCAACGACAAACACTGTCGCGCCGAGCCAGCCTGCAGCAACCACGGCCCGGCAAGAACGGCAAAGGTATGAGCCAATTGAGCGCGAGACCGGCAAGCACCACTAGCACCCACGCGATCGGCGGCCGGACAATGACATTCGCAGTATCTGCCGTGTCAGTCATAGGTGGGGCCGGTGAACCTGCACCCCTTTTTGAGGTGGCCAGCCGAAGACTATTTGCAAGGGTATCGCAAAATCGCAGGCGGTCCGAGATTTGCCGGTTGGAACGCGCAGCGGGCCGCCGCATCATAGCGCCACGGCGAAGCAATAGAGCCCATCCTCGTCTGCCGTGGCGCGCCGCACCACCTAAGATATTGTATTCTTTTCATCTTTTTCGTTTGGCCCGTTTCGGAACCGCCCGTGCAACTGACGGGGAAAAACGCATCACTCAGCTCCGCAAAGCGCTGGCCAGGGGTTCAGCTTGGATGCATCCGAATTCGCCGCAGGGTCTGTGGGCGCACACCCCCCTCTGCAGCTCGCCCGCGCAAAAATAATAGCGAACTGTGCTCAACCGAACAGAGACTTAGCGTCGATTGTCTAGACTCCCATGTCCGCGTAGCGCACAGGCCAACGAGGACGTGAGCCATGAAGGACCTCAGCGGAAAATTGCACCAGCTCCGGGCTGATGCCAACAATTGTGCCGTCATGGCCATGTCGGCGACGGATCCAAATAAACGCGAGCTGCTTAAGCGTTTGGCGGATGAGCTTGCCATCGAGGCGCTTGAGCTGGAACAGGTCGTGAAAAGGCAAACAGGGGATCTGGGCTCCGACGAGCAGTACAATGTCTTGTCCAAGCCAGCGTTAGACCCCCCTATGCCGATCCGGAGAAAGCCGCTCGCCGGCTCGTGAAGCTCGCGCGTGCCGTCGAGCCGAAACAGACGGACCGCATTCACATCGAGAAAATCAACTACTCGTTTCTTTTTCAGGACAAGGCCAAGCCGGCCGTATACGGCGCCGGGTTTTGCCGCGCTCCGGCAAGACTTTAAGCACGTATTACCTCAGCGCGTACTATCCGACCGGCGATGTCGCCGAGCTGTGCGAGCTGATTGGCCAACGGCTGGGGAAAAACAGTCGTTACGTCAATAGCGCTGCATGTTTCCGGATCGGCGAAGCGATATCCTTTTCGAAGTGTGGGCTTCGGATGCATCATGCAGTTCAGCCGCATCATCGGTCCGACGGAAGACTTCCAAATTTGGAGCGCGATAAGCCGCGGGTTCTCGTTCGTGATCAGTAATGAGAGCCGAACCGGCCCCGGCCTTCACGGAGAGCCCGGCTTTGTTGCCTCGTGGCGTCCCATCGATCTGAACAGGCCTGCGATCAGAGTGGGCGGTTCGCCGTTCAAGACCTTCGCTGAAGCCGAGAATGCGTGTGAGGCGATGCTGAAGCACCTGACCGATGACAGGATCGAGTAGATGCAGTCGCCTCCCTCTACTTGGCGATTGCCATAATCTGACGATCGATCGTACTTCACCTTCGCCCAGGTCGCGGTGCCCTCTTTGTTAGCGCCGCTGGCGGCTTTGCTGAGTTGGCGTGCAAACTGTCCCCGAAGAACTTCGCCATCTCACGTCGGTTCTACGATCCGGGTACAGCGGGCATCCATAGTTCAACTCGGAAAAATGAGACAGGTCGTTGTGCCATGAGCGAGCAATCGGCCCTTGCCGTCCGTGACGCGCCCTTCGGCCGTGCCGATACGGCGCCCACAATTCAAAACCATTCCTTCGGCCCTGATCTGGCCCGTTTCCGGCGTGATTGGGCGCACAAGAGAAATCTTGAATTCGAGCGTTGTCTGAGCCACGCCCTGGTCCAGCGTCGATTGGACGGCGAGCCCCATGCAGCTATCGAGCAGCGTCGCCGTGAGGCCGCCATGGACCGTGCCGGCTGGATTTAGGTGGGCGTCGGTTGGAATGAGCGTCACGATAACACGACCGCGCGTAGCCTCAGCCACGTCGTACCCCAACGTTCGCGCCAAGGTGTTGAGAGGAATCGTGCCGCTGGCAAGGCCCTGCACAAACTCCAGTCCACTCATCGTCTTCTGTGTCTCGGCATCCACCGTCCCGAAGGTCTTGGTAAGCATCGTATCTCACTCCGTCTCGCTCAGCTCGTTATCGTCCTTGGCGACGCTTTTTTGCGAAACGCCGATGGTGACCGGCCATAGATCCGGCTGAAAGATGCGCTCATGCGCCTTGCACTCGAAAACCCGGCACGCTTGGCGATGAGAGGAATTGGAAGATCGCTTTCATCGAGGAGACGCTTTGCACGTTGAACACGAAGCGAAAGCGCGACTTGCAGAGGCGATGCATCGAGGTGCTCGGCAAACAGCCGCGCCAGGTGCCGGGGTCCTACTCCGAGACGATCGGCCAATGCTTCGATATTGCTCCGATCAAGTGCGCCGTTTTCGATGAGCGCCAGTGCACGTTCGACAGTCGTCCTGGTCCCCTTCCAGGCCGGGCAGAAAGGAGCAGCCTCCGGACGGCAGCGGAGGCAAGGTCGAAAACCCGCGTGTTCCGCGGCAGCGGCGCTGCGATAAAACCTCACATTCCGCGAGAGCGGCGTTCGCACCGGGCAGACGGGCCGGCAATACACTCCCGTCGTCTTGACCGCCACGAACACCAGCCCGTCCCACGCCGGATCGCGGCGTCGAAATGCTTCATATTGTGCGGCGAAGTCGAGCATGCGATTGCTATAATGACCATCGCCGCAGGTGGCGAGCCATTCTCGAAGACCAGGTCCGAAAACGACCGCCGCCAGGACGGCACGCGCTCGTAGCTAAGCTTGATAGAGCATCGGATTTCGATTCCGAGGGTCGGGAATTCGAACCTCTCCGGCGCGCCCTTCGTACACCCCTGGGCACTCCAGAACCTGCCGTTTTGCGCTTGGTGCGAGCACCGGCGTGCGCAGGAGTACGCTTTTCCACATGATGCGAAGTGGCGCTCTATTTGTCCTCGTCGGGGGCAAATCGAGCATGGCGCTGAAGGTCCATCCTGTCGTGGAGGATGCGCACGATTTCGATCGTGCTCTTTGGCGCTACCCGGTACATGATGAAGTAGCTTCCGCGACGACCGCGTCGCTCAACATGGAGCGTGCGAAGACCCGGCATGATCGCGTCCCGGGCCTTGGAGCCTGCGACATCGGGACCGTCAGCAAGTTCACCAATCGCCTGAACGAGCGTGTCCCGATAGACGCGCGATTGTCGCGCGCCAAAATTCTCAGTGGTCCATTTCAGGATGTTCGCAAAGTCGAGTTCGGCAGCAGCGCCGAGACGGACGCGCCATCTATGCTCGGCTATACAGGCCCTATTCGGCTGTTCCGGAGATGACCTTCTCCGAGAGCTCGTTCAGATAGGCTTGCAGGTCTTCGATATTCCTGAATTCTTTGAATTCGCCTCGGTCCAATGCACCAACGCCGAGGCGAGCCGCAGCGCGTAAGGCCTTCAGCTTGCCCGCGTCCTCCGCCTCGCGTTGCTCCACCAGCCGCAACCCGTCACGCAGCACTTCGCTGGCGTTCTGATAGCGGCCGGACTTGACGAGGGTGTCAATGAGTTCTTCCTGGCGCTCGGTCAGCACAACATTTCTCGTTGGCATTGGCGTCCTCGCGGATCGTTCAAAAAATGGCGTATGGCATAATATGCTATCGTCATTCGATGGCCTCAACCCCGATTTTGGCGCGTGCACTATTATGGCTTTCGATTTGCCGTAACCAAGCGCGAAGGCGGCACGGGTTGCGATCGGCGCAA
The DNA here is from genome assembly GCF_055413685.1 of Bradyrhizobium sp. LeoA1Lang. Classification (NCBI taxonomy): domain Bacteria; kingdom Pseudomonadati; phylum Pseudomonadota; class Alphaproteobacteria; order Hyphomicrobiales; family Nitrobacteraceae; genus Bradyrhizobium; species Bradyrhizobium sp. LeoA1Lang. Next base: position 7,321 of record NZ_JBVAPG010000087.1, read on the forward strand.
TGTGCTGTAGGTTTGGAGAATACAGCTTACTGCCACCATTCTAACGAAAACAGGCCGGCCGGCTTGGAGCGTGGGCGACGACAGTCGCGTTCCGATCGGATCAGGCGTCGGGGAAGGAAGGCTTGGAGATGTCAGAATACGATCAGCCAACGCCAATGCGCTTCGCTCTCAGTCGTCGGCAAGTCGTAGTCGGCGCCGCGTGTCTCGCTGGCGCCGGAATCCGGGCGACGCGGTCGCCTGCCCAGACAACCCCTTACCGATTCCGGCAAGGCGACTTCGAAATCACGGTCTTAAGCGATGGCCATCTCGTGCTGCCAGCGACGATCCATGGGCTTGATGCGCCGCGGGAAGAGGTTCACAGGCTTCTACAAGAGGCTGGTTTGGATCCCGATCAGGTGAAGCCGGCAACAAATCCGGCTCTGATCCGCACCAGGTCCGACCTCATTCTCCTCGATACCGGCTCTGGTGCGAACTTCCAGGGGACCGCCGGAAAACTGCTCGACAACCTCAATGCTGCCAATATTGGTCCGAAGAGCATCACCAAGGTCGTATTCACCCATGCGCATCCCGACCATATCTGGGGCACGATTGGCGCGGGCGGTGCCCTGAACTTTCCAAATGCCGCCTACTACGTCTCGGCAGTCGAATGGGATTTCTGGATGGACCCTCACCTCACGACGAAGCTCGCCGAACAAATGCATATCTTCGTCACGGGTGCGCAAACCAATCTTGCTGCGGTCAAGGATCGCGTGACCATGGTCAAGCCCGGTGATGACATCGTAACGGGCCTCAGCGTACTGGACAGTTCGGGTCACACGCCGGGCCATATTTCCTTGGTCCTGGCAGGCAGCGAGGGGCTGCTCATTCCGGCCGACGCGATCACGGAACCCGCCGTCTATTTTCCTCATCCGGAGTGGCAGTTCGCCTACGACATGGACAATGGCACAGCCGTCGCCAACCGGAAGAAGCTGCTCGACCGCGCCGCGACCGACAGGATGAAGATGCTGGGCTTCCACTGGCCCTATTCCGGCCTGGGCTTGGCCGAGCGGAAGGGCACGGGATATCAATATGTGCCAGCGGCCTGACGGCCGAAGATTGCTAAGTAGCCGCTGTCGATTGGCCGGATTTCAGGGGCCCGCCGATGCGGCTAACGCGGCGCCGCGCTAACACTCGATTTTCTGGCCCATCGAAAGCGTGGCCCGGCGGACTGATGCGAACCGCTTTCTCGACATCGTCGGGAGTGAAATCCTCACTTGGCTCAAAGCGAAATCGAGCTTGCAAGCCGAGGTTTCGCTCTTCACGGCAGCTCGCAAGCCGTCGCAGCCAGCCGAATTCTCCTTGATATCTCAGGAGGCACCCAATAAAATTGCAACCATTGATCGAGACATTTGGCTACTGACAGATATTACAATCTCCGAGAATGCGATGCAGCGCTGGCTGATTTCAGGCGCATCGGGGCAGTTGGGCGGTCATATCCTCAGTGCGCTTTCGCGTCACTGCCCTGGCGATTACGTGCATGCGCTTGGCCGTTCACCGCTGCCGGGCGCGCATGTCACCGAATTGGTGGATATCAGAAGGGGCGCGGCTTTGATGGAGTTGCTGCAACGCGCGACCCCGACGCGCATCCTGCACCTTGCGGGAGTACCGCCCCTGATCGCCGAGTCCGACCCCGCCTCCTGCCATGCGCTCCACGTTGACGCCGCGATGAGGATGGCGGCTTACGCCGCCTCTACGAACGGATGGATGCTGTATGCCTCGTCCGATTTCGTGTGGGACGGAAACGGCGGGTTCCACGATGAAGACGATGTGCCACTTCCGGCGAACGTCTATGGCAGAAGCAAGCTTGCCGGCGAGCGTGTCGTCATAGAGCACGGCTGCGGACTGGTCGCCCGCTACTCGCTGCTGTTCGGTTTCCCGGTCGATTGTCGCCAGACATCATGGACGACGATCGCCGCACGCCTCAAGCGCAACGAACCGGTCAACGCGATCGATAACGAATGGCGATCGCCAATCAGCCTGGCCGACGCAGCTTTGGCAACAATAGAGCTGGCAGTGCAACGTCATCACGGGCTCGTGCACATTTCAGGCTCATCTGCGATGACGCCGTACGAAATCATCTGCATGATGCGCCGGGAGATGAACTCGGCGTCGGACATCCAGCGGGTCTCGCGCGCCTCGTTCAGTCCGAACATGATCCGGCCGCGCAACGTCACCCAGTCGAACAGCCGGCTGAGGCGCCGCCTTCCGGGATTCGAGCCCGCGCCTTTGCGATCTGCTCTGCGCATCGCACAGGGCGCGGTGCCGCGCTTTTCCGTGATCATTCCGGTGTATCACGGAGCCGACACCGTAGGCCGGAGCCTGACTGCGCTTGCCGATCAACGCTTCGATAACGATGGCGGACTGCAAGCGAGCGACGTCGAGGTGCTGCTGGCACTGAACGACGGCCGGCAAGACAGCGAGGCGGCGGTGGCCGCGCATGTCGCGAGCTTGCGCGCACGGAACTTCCACGTGCGATTGCTGCGTACGCCGCCGACCCGCCGCGCCGCCATAGCCGCGGCCGAGGCGGTGGCGGCTGCCGGCACCCATCGCCTCTATCTGGACCAGGACGCCAGACTGTCCCCGTACGCGCTTTCCGCCTTATTTGCAGCGCTCACGATGGGCACAGGCATTCAATTCGCCGCGCCTCGCGCACGGTTCGATCCCTCCCCTTCCCCGGTGGTGCGCGCGTTCTGCCGTTACTGGTGCGCTTTACCCTATTGCGATGCTTCGCCCGTCACCATGGGCGCCTATGCGGTGTCAGCCGAGGGCCGGCGGCGGTGGGGCGCGCTCCCGCAACTCGCGTCGGACGACAAGTTTGTCCGGATGCTGTTCGCTCCGAAGGAACGGCTGCTGCTCGCATCGGAGAGCTACCATGTGGTGGCGCCGCAAGGCTGGCGCGAGTTGATCCGGGCTCGGCGCCGCTACCTGCGTGGCAATCGCGAATTGGCGCGGGCGACCCACCTTGCTCCTCCAGATCCGATTCCGCGCTACAGGGGCGTCCTCAGGCCGCTTCTGCGACCGTCGGCCTGGTTCGATTTCGCGGTCTTCGTGGCAGCCTATGGCGCGACCTGGCTGACGGAAAGCGTCGGGGCGCGAACGGCGAGACGATCGTGAACCACACCCTCGATGTCGTCATCCCCGCAGGTGGCGATCCTGGGCTGCTTCAGCGATGCCTTGTTGCACTTCTGTGCGACGGCCACGATATCGACCTTCGCGTGATCGTGGTGGCAAACGGGCCTGCGTCCAGCCAAAATCAGGCGAGCGCTGAGTTGTTGCTGAGGGCGTTCGAGGATGAACGCCAAACATTGATCGTCGTAACGAACACCTGTCCGGGCAAGACGGCGGCGCTCAATCGGGGTGATCGCGAACGTCGTGGCGGGGCGGTCCTTTACCTTGACGCAGACACCATCATTCTCCCTGGCACCTTGGCCGCGATTGTCGCAGGCCTGGCCACCGATGAGCCGCTTCTCGTCGCGCCTCCCATGGTGCTGGTTCGGCCGGAGGGCCGACTGGAGCGCGGGTTCGCCTCAGTGTGGCCGCGTCTCTCCGGGATGGAGAACGACGTCGTCGGAGCCGGCGTCTATGCCACGAACCCGGCGGGCCGCCGCAGGTGGAGCGCATTTCCCCCGATCGCGGCCGACGACCTGTTCGTGCGCTCGCTCTTCGCGAGAAGCGAACGAAAACTCCTTGCCGCGGGCGGCTTCCTGTTCAACCTCCCACGGAGATGGGATCTAATCCGGGCCAAGCGGCGGTGGGACCATGGCAATCGCACCCTTGCAGGACTGCACGATGTTCGGCCAGGCAACCTGCCCACGAGGTCGTTCCGGTCCCGATTGGGCGATGTCGCGCGTCTCTGGCGAGAGGGCCCAGCCCTCGCGTGCTTCGTACTGCTGGCGCTCTCGGCACGGCTTACCCGAGGCGAGAACGATGATGCCGCCGCGTGGATCGGGCCAAAGCCGCCGCCGATTGCACCGGTCGCACCACGCCGACCACGCATCGGCATATGCATCGTCACGCATAACAACGCTGATGAAATCAGAGCCTGCCTCACTTCGCTGAAATCTTGCTGGTCCGAGCTTTCGATTCGAATCGAGGACAACGCGTCGGTGGACGGCACGGCCGATCTTGTTCGACAAGCCGAATGCCGCACGAAGATCAGAGCGAACCCCGTCAATCGCGGATTCGCCGCTTCAGTCAACCGGCTCGCCGTCGATTTCGGTGACGAAGTCGACCATCTTCTGCTCGTCAATCCGGACGTCGAACTGGCATCCGATGCGATCGATCAGTTGATCGCGGCCTCGCTGGTGAGCGAGGCGGAGGCGATCGTCGGCGGACGGATGATGCGGCACGACGGTAGCGTCGACCCCCACAACTGCCTTGCCGAACCGTCGCTCCGACAATCGATCGCGTTCGCACTGGGCCTGCGGCACTGGCCCGGTGGCAAGTGGCTCGATCCCGATGCGCTCGGCGGCTGGGGCCGGACCGGCATCCGGGCAGTCCCAGCGCTCACGGGAGCAACGCTCCTGATCAACCGTGCATTGTGGGACCGGCTGGGCGGGTTCAATGAGCAATACTTCCTCTATGGAGAGGACGTTGACCTGTGCATCAGGGCGAAAAGATTGTCGGGCGCTCCGCTCTTCACTGGCTTTGCGCGCTACATCCATCAAGGCGGCGCGAGTTCGGCGAGTGACTCCGAGCGGTGGGTCGCGATCCTGCGCGGCAAGGTGAGCCTATACCGCCAGCACCTGCCCGCGCTCCGAAGCAGACTAGCTCGATGGCTGCTGCTGGGTGGCGTAACACTGCGCGCAATGGCTGAAACATCAGGGCTCGCTCGCAGAACGATATGGCGAGACCTGTGGCGGAACCACAACCTGTGGCGGCACGGATGGCCGCAGCCTGACCATTCGGCCAAATAGCAGCGCGTGGCTCGCGCTGCGGCCACGCGAAGACCGCGTTCACGCCGCCGAGGTGTCGATCTGGCGGCGGATCACCCGCCGCACCTCTGCATTCGACAGGAACAGATCGTGGTTGATGATGCCCCAGCCCGAGTCGGAAGCATCGACCACGCGCACGCCGAGCTTCTCGATGACGGCTTTCTCGGCGGCGCCGACGCGTGTCATGCCGCCGGCGAGCGACCCCGAGAGTGCGAGCGCGCGGTCGTTCGTTGCGGTGATCACCGTGATCTTGCGGGCGAGCGGCCCGATGCGGTTGATCGCCGACGAGAACACGTCCATGTCGATATCGGGCGAAGCGAACACCACGGCGCCGATCCTGCCGTCAACGGTGTCACCATATCGATCATGGAGCTGGCGCAGGCTTTCGAGCGCCAGCATCGTTCCCATGCTGTGCGCGACGATGTGGACGCGGCCGGCGCCCGCGGGCGTCACGATGGCCTGAAGCACGCGTTCGAAGTCATCGCGGGACCACATTGCGCTGTCGCGGTCGTAGGCGTAGTCGAACAATCCCGCCTTTGACGGCCAGGAGAACACCATCGTCTGGCCGCGGAACCGGATGCCATCGGAAAGGTGGGCCGCATCGAGCGCCGCCGTCTCGAACGTCTGTTTGAAGCCGTGTACGTAGATCAGGACGTCTGATCCGCCGCCGCCGGCCTGCCCGAGAAGATCGCTGACGTCTCCCGAAACCGGCTCGACCTGATCAATACGCCAACCGCCGAGCCCCGCCGCCGCCAGGGAGAAGCGGCTCTCGTCCGGCGGCACCAGCTTCGCCCGTGCGACGGTCATCGCGGAGGCCCGATCCGGCCCGAACCAAGGCTTCGCGCGCCCGCCTTTTACGGGCTTGCGCGTGGTTGCAACAAGCAGCGTGGGGTCCACCGACAGCGACGATGCGTCGTAGCGCGCGCCGGTCGCACCCAGGCTGGCGCATCCGCCGAGCGCGAGTGCGCCCGCAGAGGATGCAAGCCCGCCCAGCAGGGCGCGGCGGGACATCATCACTTCGTTTCGCAGCGAGTGTCGGACGATCACGCGGGACTTCAGAAGCCGCCTCCGTAAGACCCGCCCCTCATGAATTTCCTGAATGATGATGGCGGCGAGAAAAGGGCGGCAGCTTCAGGCCGGGACGTAAGACCGCCGAACGGATTCACTGATTACGGTTACGGCGCGGAACAGGTCGGAACCCGGCGAAGCAAAGTTCCCTCGTGGCCATTCCGGTGAAGCCTTCAGGAGGAAAAAGCCGACCGCGACGGGCGCCAGTCTCTCGACCGATTCCTGCAACTGCGCGCCCGTTTGGGAAGCGCGTGCCTTCAGGAGCGCGCGGCAGCGGCTCTCCCGCGTTCGGTAACCTGATAGAGCACATGACCGGGGTCCTGAGGAAATACCTTCAGCCAACCTAACTCGACGAGGCGCTGATACCTGGTCTTATCAAGGTGTTCGATCACCGGCTTGGGGCGGCCGGCTGCAACGATCTCCCGGATCAATCTGAAATCATCGAGCTGCGCCATGATCAGTGCTCCTCGTTGCGTTCCGTACAATTTCAGCCCGCCCTCGGCGATGGGCTTCAAACTTCATCCGGTCCTTGCCTCGGCACATTGCAAGTCGCGGTCACGCGCCAACAACAAGCTCGTTGATGGCGGCGATCAGGTGTCAGCCCAAGTATTCGGCGATATCCTCCAGCGAGGCGTCGAAACGCTCGCCAAGCACCGCGCAATTGCTGTCTTCCTTCACGAGCGCGTATTTGCGGAAGTTGTCTTCGTCGATCGAACGTGAGCGCGACTTATGGATCGCGTATCCGAGCCTGCGTGCACGCGCTCGCAAGGCACTTTCCTTCGTCAGGCAGTTCCTTTATGGCCGAAGGCTGGACGAAGGCCGCATTACGATCGATTCACCGCCGGCTCCGAGACAGCGCCCATACGCTGGGACACAATGTTGTCTTTTGTTGTTTTTAGATGTTGTTTTTCTGCGCCAGCTCCAACGAGCATATCACATGCGCAGCGCCGGTGATAGACCGCCACTCCCGGCGAATCGCCAACCAACTGTTCAGGCAAGAAGATCGTCGGCCCTGCTCCGCTCCGGCGAGCGAAGCTCCCATCACAGCAATCTGCCTAAAGCATCACGAGCTGGACCACACCATCTTCGAGCTCGCCGCGAGCAAGTCTCGCGCGAGCGATATGCTCGAACTCGGTTCGATGTCTGTGCAAGTAGCTGAAAGCTTGGTTCTGGGTCCGAAAAGTCGTCTGAAGTCGGCATGCTTGCCTGACCGGCCCGACCGCCAGTGAGAATGTAATGGTTTGCCCTGACTCGATGGTGGATACAGTCCCCATGCTCTTCGCCATGTGTCCGCCTACTCCATAGGAAATGAGCGTCAGATGGTTTCCGCACTGCGCCGCTGAGCGCCGGAAGTCAATGGCTTGATACCGGCGACCATGGAAACCTGGAACACGGATCGAGTGCCAACCCAGCGTTTGATTATCGGCCCCCTACGAAGGCCGGTTCAAAGCCAGAGCCGAACGTGTGCGCTATTTCGAGAGCACCTTCTTGCGCTTCCTGTTCGAGATGTCCGGACGAGCCGCTTGAGTTGTCGCCTCCTCGGCCTCCCTGGCCTCCCTCAAGGCGCGAAGACGTTCCATGTTCTTACGCACCGCAATGGCCTGTTGCTGGACGTCTGCCATCGCTCGCGCACCTTCTTCCATCGCGAGACGTTGCCGGTTAGCGCGCGCGATGCTTTCCGGGGACGCTTCAGCGGGTTTCTGGACAGCCATCTTGTCTTCCCAATCCGAACAACACAAAGCCCGCTCAATCCCGGGATCGAGCGGGCAATACTGCCATTTCAGTACATCCGTGAAATGGCGCGAACGGTTCAGGCCAGCGACAGATTCTCTGCGCTTACCTTGCCCCGCACTTTGTCAGTCTTGATTTCAAAGGCCACCTTCTGGCCTTCGGCAAGGCCGGAAAGACCCGCCCGTTCAACGGCGCTGATGTGAACGAACACATCGTTCCCGCCATCGTTGGGCTGGATAAAGCCAAACCCCTTTTGACCATTGAACCACTTCACAGTACCCGTCGGCATTCTTTCATCTCCAAAGCATATTCGCGCGACCGTCACGCGATCCATTCAACTGGCGATGTCTTTGGGAAAGAGCCCGCGGGCACATTCAGAAAGGCACAGCGGCTAATCGAACCGATGCAACCTACAGGCCTCGGCCCTGGATTACAAGTCCCGGAGGTAAAATCGGCCGTCGCGGAAGGAACTTCTTCTCCTGTTCGATGCAGCAGGTCGGCTGCAAATGCAGCAAGAGCACAGGCTGCTCAATCGAAATCCTTGCAAAAAGAGCTGGCTATTCCCGCCCATAGGCTCCATCGTGAAAAAAAATTGTATCGGCTTCGCGCCGATGGCCGAGAGACCGTGCGCTCCATCCGAACAGATTGCGGCGGCTCAGAATTGCGTCCCAACTTCTCTTCACCACCGGGATCGCTTTCAACCGAACTTCAGTACTCCGAAATCTCTGAAGCGCCCATTGCGGGAAGCTTCAACGGTTTTGCGCCGACAATGCTTAGGAGAAAAGCGCGTGCAGGTATTCGTCCGAGAGAACAACGTCGATCAGGCGCTTCGAATTCTGAAGCGGAAGATGCAGCGCGAAGGTGTTTTCAAGGAGATGCGCCGGCGTCGGTTCTACGAAAAGCCCTCGGACAAGGCTGCGCGAGAGAAGACAGAAGCCATACGACGGTTGCGCAAGCAGGCACGCAAGCAGGCTGTTCGAGACGGACTGATCGCTGCGCCGGCCAAAAAGCCGACCGACAACAAGCGCGGGCCGGAATTGCGTTCCAACATCATCGCCAGAACAGGACAGAACCAGCCGAATCCCACCCGGGAGTTCGCGCAGACGAAGACCGCGACCGAAACGTGATGCAGGAGACGTCGCAGCTATCACACCGGTTCGATATGACGGGTTGGCCGCAAAGCCGTGAGGCTTTGAGTTTGCCAACGTAATCGAAGCGGCTCGTCTCGGTGCTCGCGAGCGCAAACCTTCACGCGTTGCGATCCTCAATGCGAGCTGGTGGCAGTCCTGGCGCAGTCGCGTTCGATCGGGTTCCGGGGGTGCTCACAGCGGGGAGCACCCTGACGGAAGGTGTTCACCGTGGGGCCACCGTGATTCCCCGGAATCCAAATAGGACCACGATACCGCTAAGGTTGCTTTCGCCGGGGCCAATTTCATTCCGAACAGATTTATTAACCGGCAAGGGCCGCTGAGAAATCAGCGGCCCTTTCGTTTCAGCGCCCCGGCGACCGGAATGCAGCGTTCAGCCGGATTTGCCGAGCCGCAGTTTACTGGGCCTGACGCCATAGCGCCGGAGCAAGGCTCTGCTTAGCGCCCCCTCCGACTGGTAGCCGACATCGGCGGCAATCACGCAGATGGGGTCGTTCGTGGTCATGAGCCGCTGTCGCGCGAAGCCGAGACGCAGCTCGGTCAGGAAGGCGAGCGGCGCCAGTCCGGCCAGCTTGCGGAATGACCTGACGAGCGTTGCCCGGGATGCCGCGGACGCCTTCGCCAGGAGGTCGAGGGTCCAGTCGCGGGCGGGCTCGCGCAGCATCGCAAGCACCGCATGCGACGTCGAGCGATGGGTCAGAAGGGCGAGAAGACCGCTAGCCGGCGGCACCTCCTTGAGACGTTCGCGCAGCATCATCACGAAGAGTGCCGTTGCCAGATTGGTCGCGATGATCGTACTGCCGGTCTCGTTCGAATCCAATTCGTCGCTGATGCAGATCGCGAGCGTGTGTAATCGCTCGGCCAGCGGAAGCCTGGTCGAGCGCAGCACGACAAAGTTCGGAAGCGCGGCGATAAGGGCTTGCTCGGACGCAGCTTCACCCCGCAATACGCCGCAAACGAGCTCGGTGTCGTAGGCGACGCCCGGGGTCGACTTCGCGCGAATGGCATTGCGGAATTCGGTCAGGATCCTGCGGATGGTGCCATCGGTCGAAACCGAGCGGACCACATGGGCGTCGCCGTGCGGGAGCAGCAATGTATCGCCGGCGCCAAGCTTCACCGGACCGTGACCGTTTATCTCGAACACGCAATGGCCGCGGGTCACGATATGAAACTGCGCCCCGCCGGACGCCTCGTGCGGCGAGACCCAGGCGCCGCCGAACCTGCAGAAATCCTGTAAATCGGGTTTGACGCGCAAAAATGGCGCCAGGCTGCTTAACGGATCATCGCTTTCGTTTCTCGTCATGGTCGCTTGCATCGCTGCCAGATGTTGATCCGGGCGGCCATGCGAATGCGCCGCGCGGACATCCAATATTCCACCGGCTTCTGCTTAAGTTCTTCCCAGACCGCACGAAACAACGCTGCCCGCTTCTGGGGCCAAGCCGTCCGAGATTTCCCGAGACCGGAGAGCATTCATGTCCACCCTGCCCCAACACATGATGTCGCGGCGCGGCTTCTGCCTGTGCTGCATGGCCGCGACCACGGTTGCGGCGACGAGCGGCTGGCTCAGTCCGCGCGAGGCCTATGCTGCCTCCCGCAACATCGTCGACCTGATCCGGGATTCCGCGGCCAAGACCCCCATCACCGTCCACAAATTGCGCGACAACGTCAGCATCTTCGAAGGGTCCGGCGGCAATATCGCGGTCCTCACGGGAAAAGACGGCAAGGTCTTCATCGACGCCGGGATCACGGCGTCGCGGCCGCGCATTCTCGAGGCGGCGAGCCGGCTCGGCAACGAGCCGATCCGGCAGTTGATCAACACGCATTGGCACTTCGATCATGCCGACGGCAACGAATGGCTGAACGCCGAGGGCGCGGCCATCCTCGCGCATGAGAATACGCACAAGCATCTGCTCTCGGCGCAGAGGGTCGAGGACTGGGATTTCAACTTCCCCACCTCCCCGCTCGCGGCCGTTCCGACCGAGGTCTTCGCCTCGGAGAAGATGCTCAAGTTCAACGGTCAGACGCTGGCGCTGAAGCACTACGGTCCGGCGCACACCGACAGCGATATCTCGGTGACGTTCTCCGAAGCCGATATCCTTCACACCGGGGACACCTTCTGGAACGGGATCTATCCGTTCATCGACTACTCGACCGGCGGAAACATCAAGGGATCGATCGCGGCCGCCGAAGCCAATCTTGCCGCCACGACCGACAAGACCATCGTGATCCCCGGCCATGGCCGTCCCGTCAGCAACAGAGCGGAGCTCAAGGCCTACCGCGACATGCTCGTCGCCATTCACGACAACGTCGCCAAGCTCAAGCAGCAGGGGCGCACGCTGGAGGAGACGATCGCCGCGAAGCCAACGGCGGCCTTCGACGAGAAGTGGGGCCAGTTCGTCATAACTCCCGACTTCTTCACCAAGCTGGTCTACGAGGGCGCGTGAGCGCGCGGCTATCGCACGAGCATTGAGAATGTCTGCCTGGACGAAGCGCTGCATATCGACATCCCCGTCAAGCTGTCGCGGCTGAAGGTGGTCTTCAGCATCGGCGCCCCGGCGTTCGAGGGCGACCTGCAGGCGTCGATCTTTCACCTTCAGCTCATCACGAGCGATACCGTCGACTGGAACGCAGAGAGCGATGTGGTTGCGGTCTTTCATACCAACGCGGGCCATTTGACGTTGCACGATGCGGCCTACAACGCCGACCGGAACATCTCGACCGGCAACCCCTACAAGGATCTGCTGGAAGATCTCATGAAACGCGGCGTCCGCGTGGAACTGTGTGGCGCGACTGCAAAGGCCCACCACTGGGGAAACACCGACCTGCTCCCCGGAATCCCGGTCAACACCGATGCCATGGCGCGCACGGTGCAGCTCGTCCAGGAGGGTTTCATCAAGATCACGGAGTGATGCCCGATACTCCCCGCAACGCGCCGCGGAACGATGGCTGCTCTTGCTGATTGTATCGGATAATCAGTCCGTCGAGGTCGCCGATCGTGATTTATGCACTCAGCATCATCCTGATTCTCATGGCGGCAGCCGCCAGCGCCGGCGTCCTGATTGTTGCCGGGCTCGATGCTGACATGGGGTCGCACAGAAGCAACGATTGACCAGCGTTGTCTCAATGTGAACCAGGACACTCCCGAATAGGCCGTCACGACAAAGAGCGGCGACTTCACGGAATAGATTCATAGCAAGCGCAAGGCCGCGAATTTGCAGCGAGATGTCCCTGCGGCATCGTGGCAAGTGCACTCATGAAATCCGACGTGCAATTTGGAAAGAACCGGAACAGCCGCTTCGACATGCTGCCGCTCGCTTTGGAACCAATCTAAACGACCGGTATTCTCCGCTGTAATGGCGGATGGCAGCCACCTGCAAGACGGAGTCGCTGACGATGCAAGATGGAGCCGCACAATCGGGCGCCAAGCCTCAACCGCTGCCGGAAAAGGTGTCGGTGACATTGACTGTGAACGGGACAGAGAGGCGCTTTTCGGTCCTGCCCTGGGTTTCGCTTCTGGATGCGCTCAGGGATCATCTCGATCTCACCGGTACCAAGAAGGGATGCGACCACGGCCAATGCGGCGCCTGCACCGTGCTGGTCGACGGTCGCCGCATCAATTCGTGCCTGACGCTTGCAGTGATGCGGGACGGCGCGCACGTCACCACCATCGAGGGACTGGCCGCCAATGGCGCGCTGGACCCGCTGCAGCAGGCCTTTATCGACCATGACGCCTTCCAGTGCGGCTATTGCACACCCGGGCAGATCTGCTCCGGCGTCGGCCTGATCGCCGAGGGACGGGCCAAGAGTGCTGACGAGATCAGGGAATTCATGAGCGGCAACATCTGCCGCTGCGGCGCCTATCCCAACATCGTCGCCGCGATCCAGCAGGCGATGGGAACCAAGCCATGATCCCGTTCCAGTATACAAGAGCGAATAATATCGCCGACGCGGTGCGGCTGATCGCCGCCACTAGCGGCGCAAAGTTCATCGCCGGCGGCACCAACCTGCTCGATCTCATGAAGGACAATGTCGAGCGGCCGACGACGCTGATCGACATCTCCCGCCTGCCGCTGACCTCGGTCGAAGAGACCGCCTCGGGAGGCTTGCGGATCGGCGCGCTGGTGCCGAACTCCGACCTTGCCTGGCATCCGCTAATCGAAAAGCGCTATCCGCTATTGGCTAGCGCAATTCTGGCCGGCGCTTCGCAGCAATTGCGCAACATGGCTTCCACCGGCGGCAACCTGGTGCAGCGGACGCGCTGCGCCTATTTTTATGACACCGCGACGCCCTGCAACAAGCGGCAGCCAGGGTCGGGCTGCTCGGCCGTCAACGGCGTCAACCGCGGCCACGCGATCCTGGGCGCCAGCACCTCCTGCATTGCGACGCATCCGTCCGACATGTGCGTGGCGCTCGCCGCACTCGATGCCACCGTGCACGTGACGGGCCCAAACGGGGCGTGCGCCATTCCGCTCACAGACTTCCACCGCCTGCCCGGCGACACCCCGCATATCGACACCAATCTCGGGCCGGACGAAATCATCACCGCGATCGAGGTGCCGGCAAAGGGCTTTGCGTCAAACCACTCCTACCTGAAGATCCGCGACCGGATGTCCTACGCGTTTGCGCTGATCTCGGTCGCGGCCGCGCTCGAGCTCAAGGACGGCATGATCCAGGAGGCGCGGCTCGCGCTCGGCGGTGTCGCCCACAAGCCGTGGCGCAATCCGGCGGCCGAGGCAGCGCTGCGCGGGCGGCCCGCTGACGAAGCGAGCTTTGCCGGCGCGGCTGACCTGCTGCTTCGCGACGCCAGGCCGCAGGCACATAACGGCTTCAAGCTCGATCTCGCCCGGCGGGCGATCATCCGCACGCTGTCGCAGGCCGCGCACGGCACGCCGCAATCGCAATCGAACAAGACGATCCAATGAGCATGCTCAACAATACCGCGAAAACCTACACCGGCACCGCCACCTCGCGCGTCGATGGCCGCGCCAAGGTTACCGGCGCCGCCAAATATGCCGGCGATTTCAACGCAGGCGGCCTCGCCTATGGCGCGGTCGTCGAGGCGACCATCGCCAGGGGCCGGATCGCGCGGATCGATACCAGCGCGGCGCGGCGCGTGCCGGGTGTGATCGATGTCATCACCCACGAGAACAGGCCGAAGGTCGCCGACAGCGATGAGGCCTGGAGGGACGACGTCGCCCCGGAGGAAGGTTCGCCGTTCCGCCCGCTCTATGACGACGCGATCAAGTTCAACCAGCAGCCGATTGCGCTGGTCGTGGCGGAAGAATGGGAGATCGCGCGCTATGCGGCCTCGCTCGTCCGCGTCGACTATGAGAAGCAGCCATTCGTCACCGACGTCTATCGCAAGCGCGATGATGCCATCGTCGTCGAGAAGCCCGACAGGCCGCGTGGCGATGCCGCAAAGGCATTCGCGGCGGCCGAGGTGCGGCACGAGGCCGATTATTTCATCCCGACCGAGCATCACAACCCGATGGAATTGTTTGCGACCACCGCAATGTGGGAAGCCGGCGGCCCGCTGACGGTCTACGATAAGACCCAAGGCGTGCAGAACGTGCAGCAGTATCTCTGCGGCGTGTTCGAGAAGAAGCCGGAAGAGATCCGGGTCCTCTCGCCCTATGTCGGCGGTGCCTTCGGCGCCGGCTTGCGGCCGCAATACCACGTCGTGCTGGCGGTGATGGCCGCGCTGAAGCTTCAGCGCTCGGTGCGGCTGGTGCTGATGCGCCAGCAGATGTATGGGCTGGGTTATCGTCCGGCCACCATCGAGCGGCTTGCGCTTGGCGCGCGGCGCGACGGCACGCTCGATACGATCTCGCATGAAGCGATTGGCGTGACCTCGCAGTTCGAGGAATTCTCGCGCAACGACACCGGCTGGTCGGCCCTGCTCTACGCCTCGCCGAATGCCCGATATGAACACCGCGTGGCACCGCTGGATGTGCCGACCTCCTGCGACATGCGTGCGCCGGGCGCTGCGACCGGCGTCTACGCGCTGGAGAGCGCGATGGACGAGCTCGCGGTCGCGCTGAAGATGGATCCGGTGGAGTTGCGGCTGCGCTGCTATTCGGACCGCGACCAGAACGAGGACCTGCCCTACACCAGCAAGCGCCTGCGCGAATGCTATCGCGAGGGTGCCGCGGCATTTGGCTGGGACAAGCGCAAGGTGGAGCCGCGCTCGATGCGCGACGGCAAGAGCCTCGTGGGCTGGGGCATGGCCTCCGGCGTCTGGGAGGCGCTGCAGATGCCGACCGCGGTGCGGATCGTGATGACCGCCAACGGCCACGCCGAGGTCTCCTGCGCGGCTTCAGATATCGGCACCGGCACCTATACGATCATGGCTCAGGTCGCGGCCGACAGCCTCGGGATTCCGATCGAGAACGTCACGGTCCACCTTGCCGATTCCACGCTGCCGAGAGCGCCGGTCGAGGGCGGGTCATGGATGGCGGCCTCCGCCTGCCACGCCGTGATCGCGACCGCGAGCGAGGTTCGCAAGGAGCTGTTGCGGCTGGCAAAGCTGATGAAGGGCTCGCCGCTCGCCGACGCGGTCGAGGAAGACGTCACCCTTTCCGACGGCAAGCTCGTCAGCCGGACGCAGACCGAGCGCGGGGTGTCGATCTCCGACATCATGCGGCATGGCGCGATGGAGCGGATCGAGAAGGAAAAGACCAACGAGTTCGCCGAGGACAAGGCGCACGCCAGGAACACGCATTCCGCCGTGTTCGCGGAGGTCAAGGTCGACGAGGAACTCGGCGTCATCAGGGTCACCCGCGTCGTCAGCGCGGTCGCGGCTGGCCGCGTGCTGAACCCGAAGACGGGGCGCAGCCAGGTGATGGGCGCCGTCGTCGGCGGCATCGGCATGGCGCTGCATGAGGAGACGATCTACGACCACGGCCTGGGCCGGATCATGAATGCCAATATCGCCGAGTACCATGTGCCGGTTAACGCCGATATCCAGGACATCGAGGTGATCTTCGTCGAGGAGCCGGATAGCCTGATCAACCCGCTCGGGATCAAAGGGCTCGGCGAGATCGGCATCGTCGGGGTCGCCGCGGCGGTCGCCAATGCCGTCTACCACGCGACCGGCGTGCGGGTGCGCGACCTGCCGATCACCCTCGACAAGGTGCTGGCGGGCCGGCAGGCGGCTTAGGCCGCCACTTTGGGCCCGCTGGCGTCCCGGGCGGGCCGCCCGGGAGGTGCCATCGCGCTGGACAGGAACCGGAAAATCCGTAAAGAAAACACGGCCTGTCGGAGCGGCGTTGCACCCGCTTGGACGGGCGCGCAAGCGCGAGTAAACAACGTTAGGTTTTGGGGCGATTCCAGCGGTCCGGTTCGATCTCTTCGGGCGCCCTCTCCGGTCACGCCATTTCGGACAATTCGATATGAGAAAGATCATCCTCGCGCTGGCGCTTCTGTGTCCGGCCGCCGCGCTCGCCCAAGGGACAGCTCAAGGCACGACCCCGCCAGCGGACCCCGCCAATCAGCCCATGGTCGGCGACAAGCCGCTGATGCAGGTCGGCACGAAGAAGTCTCCGGCAAAGAAGGGCGAGAAGGCCAAGCAGCCATCGGTCGCGCAGAAGCTCCAGGCATGCCAGGAGATCGATGACGGCACCAAGGAGCGGCTCAATTGCTATGACGAGGTCTTCGCGCCGCAGCCCAAGCCGAAGCCCGCCACCGCCAAGGCCGTCAGCGAGTGCCGGTTCGTGAAGGAAGAGGACGAGCGGCTGACCTGCTACAACGGCTTTGCCGACAAGATTCCGAAGCTGCCGCAGTAATCCGGCTGCAATCCGGTTACCAGGTGCCCCAAGTCGGCCCACCGCCGAAGAAGCCGAAACGCGACTGCTGCGCCACCCGCATCGGCCGCTGGCCCATGAACATCGGCTGCTGGCCCATATACATCGGCTGACCCGCGTACATCGGCTGGTAGGCCCGCGCCCTGGCGACCTTATGCCTCTTCGGCGCCTGCGGCTCATGCTTCTTGGCGTCGGCCGGAACGTACTGGGCGAAGGTCTCGCGGGCCTGGGCAACCGACGACCCGGCACCCGGCGCCGGCGGAAGCGGTGCGGCAGCCATCTGGGTGGCGGGGGACGGCGGCACGATGGTCGGGAGGCTGGTGTCGAAAACCACCCGTTCCGGCAGCTTCTGGGCGGACTGGATGCGGACGGTCGACTTGTCGATGCCGGGCGCGCTATGGCTTGTCGTGGCAGCGTCCTGCGGGACCAGGGCGTCAACTGCATATAACAGCGCGAACAACGCCCCGCCGACGTACAGGAAATAACGCGTCACCAACATCGAAACTGCTCCCCCGCGCGATGACGCGGTCTATTCGCCTAATAGCGATATAGGGAGTTAGTTCCTGGTCACACGCTACGGGTTCAACCGAAGCGTTCACTTTTTCGGGACGCTGTGTCAGGCGCGGCTGGCCGTGACCAGGGAACACTTTGCCTTATTTGCATTGATGTTCACGAACCCGACCAGCATGCCGGCGTAGGTCTTGCGGCTCTTCATGTTGATGGTGTCGCTGATCACGCGCCGGCGGTCGGTGAGATGCGTGCCGTCGGCGCGGGCAAAGGCGCAGGCGATCTCGATATCCTTGACCGGATAGCGGTTGGCGTTGCGCAGCGTCAGCCAGACCAGCGCTTTCGAGCCGAGGCCGCCGCGGCGCCAGAACTGGCGGGAGATCGTCAGCCCGTCGATCGGCGCCCGCTCGACCGTGAAGGGTTCGTTGGTGCTGGCGGCCGGCACCTCATCGTCCACTGCGTTCTCAGCCGGCGCGGTCGCCTGCTCGACCGGCGCGGCCTGCTCGACCGGGGCAGCCGCCTCCTCGGTGGGCGCAGTCGTCTTCTCGAGCCAGGCGACATCCTGCTGAGAAGTCGGGGGCGCCGCCACGGCGACCGCTTTGTTATTCGCGTCGCTGGGATCGGGGAGCATCAGCCATCCGGCAAATCCGGCGATGGCGAGAACGGCGAGCAGAATCAGCTTGGCGCCAAAGCCGCGAAACGACCACCTGCCGATGCCCATGGCCATGTCCTCACTCGCGTGACAGCGCTTCCTGGCTGCACGCAAAACCGCTCCGGCGCATCACCGCACGGCTTGAGAGCGACGCACCGCTGTACGGAGACCGCCGCTAGTCGATTAACCGTCCACCGACGCTACAGTTCCAAGTCTCCCCGGCAAAAATGCGGCGCAGTGCCTGCGACAGGATGGCCTTGTGGATTCCGAGCCGATAGATTGCCGCAGCAACGGATCTCACGTGCGTCGAGAAAGATGGGAGATGAAATGCCGATAGTGGTTACCTGGGACCATATCCACCTGCGCACCCCCGATCCCGAAGCGACCGCGGCGTGGCTTCGAGACGTGCTGGGTGGCGAGATCATCCGCAATCCCGGCCGCATCGACGTGCAGCTCGGCGGCGCCAAGGTGTTCATCGCGCCGGTGACACCAGGCGACGGCGTCAACGCGCCGCCGGTGACGCCCTATCAGGGCCTCGACCATTTCGGACTGGCGGTGAAAGACATCGACGCTGTCGCTGCCGAGATCAAGGCGAAGGGCGTCGCGTTCACGAAGGAGCCGACCACGATCCGCCCCGGCGTGCGCATCTGCTTCATCCGCGGCCCGCAGGGCATCTCGATCGAGCTCCTGGAGCGCGACAAGAAATATGCCTGACCGTACGACGTGCGCGTCGGTTACGTCATGCTGCCGGGCATGAAGCAGCGGATCTGCAGTCCGAGATAACCGCGGATCGGCCAAACCATGGTGCGGCCGTAGCGGTTCGGCTCGGTGATCACGGCATCATCGGGCACGTCGATCCATTCGCCGTCGATGCGCACGCGATAATGTCCGTCCTTGGATTCCCAATCGACGTCGCTCACCGCCGTGCCGTCAGCATCTGAGCAGCACGGCCCCTTCCCGCTCCTCAAACTGTCGAACCATTGCTTGAGCGGCGAATTGGCGTAACGGCCATCGGGATCGCGCGCGTGCCCGAGACTTACGGCCGTCACCGACAACAACGCGACAAGACTCAATGTGAGTGGGACTCTGAGGCGGACCGCTCGACGATGGTCCGTAATTTCACGGATGGAACCTGTCAGCTCTGCGCGTAGGCGCGCGAAAATGCGGCCGGAATCGATCCAGTTCGTCACCTGTCTCTCGCTCCTGCACCCGCCGGCCGGTGCCAACAAATGTTATGCATTTCGCGGGCCAACTTGATTCGCCAAGCGCCGTCAGCCACAACGTCGTCATCGAGACGTCGCGCACCAATGGAATCATTTCGGTTTCGCACGGCATTGAGCGGCGCATGCTCAACCTGACGCGTTGCGCCGCGCATGCTGCTTTGGCATAAATTCCGAACCGGCCTTGGGCGAAGGTGGCCGGCCGCGGGGCGCTATGAGAAACGGCCTGTATTCCATTCACGTCACGCTGCTCGACGGACGCGTCGGCAAGGGCAGCGGGGTGATTGTGTTTCGCGACGGCCAGATTGTCGGCGGCGATGCCTATCTCTATTACACCGGCACCTACACCGTGAAAGGCAACACCTTCAAAGGCGAAGTGCTGGTGCAGCGACACACCACGCCGCGCGACAGCGACAACCCGCTATTCGGCGGACCTGCGCCGGTCGGCATCGGCGTCACCGGAACTTTCACCGCCACGCAGGCGACCATGAGTGGAACCGCGCTCGTCGGCAAAGCGAGCCAGATCTTCGGCGCCACGCTGCGCAAGCTCGTGGATATCGATTAGCGCATCACGTCGTCTGATTGCGTAGATCGTAGCCGGGGTGAAGCGGAACGCGTAACCCGGGACGGCGTGTACGAGCGGCCCCGGGTTGCGCTGCGCTCCACCCGGGCTACGGCGCCGTTCGTGTGGAGAGAGCTTACTCCGCGGCCTGCTCCACGGGGGCGACGCGCGGCAGGATGATCTGGATGCGGGTGCCACCGCCGGGCTCGGAGTCGAGATCGAGACGGCCCCCTAAGCGCGTGGTGACGATGCTGTAGACGATGTGAAGCCCGAGGCCGGTGCCGCCTTGGTCGCGGCGCGTCGTGAAGAACGGATCGAAGGCGCGGCGGCGCACGTCGAGCGACATGCCGCAGCCATTGTCGGAGAAGATGACCTCGACATTGTCCCTGCCGGAAGCGCGAACCTGGATGTCGACGATACCCGGCTTGCCGTCGGGAAAGGCGTGCGCGACCGAATTGAGGAAGAGATTGGTGAGCACCTGGCCATAAGGGCCGGGATAGGAATTCATGATCAGGTTCGGCTGGCAATCGACGTTGAGCGTCAGATTGTGCTTGCGCAGGCCCGGCCTCAGACTCATCACCACCTGCTCGGTGAGATCGCCGAGATCGAAGTTGCGCTGATCGGAATAGTTGCGGTCGGCGGCGACCTGCTTGAACGACTGAATCAGCTCGGCGGCGCGGTTGAGGTTGGCGACGAGCTGCGAGGACGCATCGCTCGTCGTGGCAAGGAAATCGTTCAGGCTCGAACGCCGAAGCTCGCCGCGCTCGACCTGCGCGGCAAAGGTCGCCGCCTTGCGCTCGAGCGCTGAGGCGACCGTGAGGCTGATGCCGACGGGATTGTTGACCTCATGCGCGACGCCCGCGACCAGCCGTCCGAGGGCCGCGAGCTTTTCCGCCTCGATCAGCGAGTTCTGCGTCTCGCGCAAATTGCGTAGCGCCGCCTCCGCGGCGTCGCGCGCTTTCCGCATCTCATGCTCGCTGCGCTTGCGCTCGCCGATGTCGAGCGCCACCGTGACGATGTTCTCGATCTCGCCATTGATGTCGAGGATCGGCAATTTGTTGACCAGCCATTGCCGCATGTTGCCGGCGACGTCCTTGTACTCCTCCTCGTAGAAGCCGAGCTCCGTTCGCCCCGACAACACCCGTTTGTCGTTCTCATCGGTCTTTGCAGCACCATAGCGCGCCATCAGCTCGCCGGTGGTATGGCCGAGTGCCTCGTGCGGCTCGATGCCGAAAATGCCGGCCATGTAGCGGTTCATCAGGACGTAGCGCAGATTGCGGTCCTTGACGTTGATCACCGCCGGAACGGTGTCGATCACCATCTGCAGCAAACGCCGGCCTTCGGCGATCGCGTCTTCGGCTCGCTTCTGGTCGGTGATGTCGCGCACCGTGCCTTCGTAGCGGATCACCTCGCCTTTCTCGTCGCGCACCGCGCTCGCGCTGTCGGACAGCCATAGCACCGTGCCGCTGCGGGACCGGACTTGATATTCGTAGTCGCGCACCATGCCGTCGCGGTCCATCAGCCGCTGGTATTGGGTGCGCGCCGCCGGATCGACATAGACATTGGACGCAACGTCGTCGATGCCGTTGATCAGGTCCTGCGGCGTGGCGTAGCCCATCATCCACGCCAGCGCCGGATTGGCGTTGAGCAGCGCGCCGCCCGGCGTCGTCACATAAATTCCGTCGATGGAAGATTCGAACAGCTTGCGATAGCTCTCTTCTGCGAGCCGCTGCTCGGCGAGCGCGCGCACCGCTGCTTCGCGCGCGGTATCCGCATCGACCAGCGTCTTTCGGAATACCTCGGCGGCGCGGGCGATCTCGCCGATCTCGTTGTCGACGTCGGTCGCCGGGATCGACGCACTCTTCTCGCCGGCTGCGACCGCGCGGATCGACTTGGTGATCGAGGCGAGCGGCCGCACGGTGCGGCGGACCACGAGCAGCGCGGCGAAGATCCCGATCAGCACGCCGGCCGAGCCGAGCACGATGCTCTGCCATTTCGCCTCGGTGAGCGTGCGCGCGAAATCCCGCGACAGGACGTGACCGCGGCGCGAACTGAGCTCACGCAACAGTTCGGTCACGCGCTGGATCAGCCGTCCCTCGGTGCCCAGCACCTCGCGGTCGATATCGGCGATCTGGCGTTCCCGGATCGATATTGCGACGACCGCGTCGGCATAATCGTTCACAGCCGTGCGCAACGCCGGGTCGGCGATGGTCATCGACCGCATGCTCTGTGCCGCCTGCTCGGCCGCGGACGGGTTGTGGGCGAGCAGCGCGGTGGCGATGCGGCCCTGGGTCTGCAACAGGATGGAGGCAGTGGCGGGATCGGAGCTTTCGGCCACCGCCTTTTCGAAGGCGTCGCGCAATGGCGGCAGGCCGATGATCAACTCGGCGCGGCGGTTGATCAGCGCCGAGATGCGCTCGATGCCGCCGCGGTAGGTGGCGAGGCGCTCGGTCACGCCGTCGATCATGTCCTGCTGCTCGGGGGCAAGCTCGATCCTGGTCTTCTTCAGCGCATCGCCCAGGGCGCTGGCGGCCTCGCCGACCTGGATCGTCTGCGTGCCGGGATCGGTGACGAAGTCGCGCGCCGCAAGCCGGAGTTCGTTCATCCGGCGGTCGATATCCTCGGCCAGGTCGCCGACGCTCTGCAGCCGCTGCAGCTCCCCGAAGGTGGCGTCGATGTGACGGATCGCGATCACGCTGGCGGTCGAGGTGATGATGATGACTGCCAGCACCAGCAGGAAGCTGCCGAAAGTAAGCTGACCGATCGACAGCGCGAACGGTCGCTTCTGGGGCGGATTCGGCGGCAATTCGGAGGTCATGCTAAGGGGGGCCAGGCTGAAATCGCCCCCAATATACGACGTAATTCGGCCCCGTGGGAACGGGGGCCGAGCCCCAAAGCGGGCTTTACGCCCCCTCCAGCACCTCGCGCGGCCCCACCGATAAGCACGTTGAAGAAGCCGGCCAGCGGGATACCGCTCTTGAACGGCGCGGCCTGCAGACGCGGAGGCCGCGTGCCGTGGAGACGGGCCAGCCGCGAAATCGAACAGCAGCGACTCCATCGGCGCGCGACACAACCAAACGTTGCTCATCGCCGCAGACCACGCGCAAATCAAACGAAGGCAACAAGACGAAACGATCGTTTGGCAGGCGGCAACTTGCATCCTACCATTGCGCCTGCTAGTCGTGCAATCTTTGATAGTGGGGGATTTTATGGGGCATCGTTTTGCGAAGTTGCTATCGTTGTTGAGTTTTCTTACCGTCGCCACGCCTGTCAGTGCCGCTTGGGAAGATCAAGTTGATTGGACCAGGCCTTCATCGAAAAATCCGAAGGTTCAAAGTCTCGGCCTTTACGCCGTTGAGGTCCGATGCTCTCCACGTGGCGGATCGCTTGAGGGCGTGACGAACGCATGGACCGGCAAGACACGCAGCCTTCTACTGTTGATTACAAAATCTGTCGGCACCGGCACTCCCGCCGTGGACAAGCTCCCGAGCGATGCGGTCGGAGCGGTTCAGGCTTATAGCGCAAGCAGCAAAGACTGGACGTCGTACGACTATCGGCACTGCAAGAAGGACTTCCTTGTCGCAGGCTCGAAACTCGCTTTGGTCGCAGTGAAGAACGAAAGCGACGATCCCGCCGGCGGCCCGCTTGGGCAGTTTGTATCCGGTCTGCTCGGCATCGTTTCGCCGCTGTTCTCGTTCTTCACGGGACAAGCCCTGCCGACCGAGATCGCGTCGAAGATCACCAACCTGCAATCCGCGGCCGACCCTTTCAGCAAGTTGCTCGGCGCGCTGAAATCGGGAAGTACTCAAACGAGACCGGTGGATGTTTTGCGGACGGGGACTTACAGCTACGTCACCGACTACGCTGCCGTTAGTGTGACGATCCGATCAATCGAATCGATCGTGCTGGACAGAAATCCAAGCTTCCGCGACGATCTTCGCGCTCAGGTGAAGGCTGCGCCAGACAAGATTGACGCAACCAAGCTCAAGCAAAGCTGCCGTGCTGCCCGGCTTGGGATCTCGGACCTTGGTTTCCGCAACACTCTCGATATTGCCTATGGAATGATTGCGCTTGCCGGCAAGGCCGGCATCGACAACGACCAGACAGTGCAATGCCTTTCGCGCCCTTACGCGATGGCAATTACGAGCCGCAAAAATCAGGATAGTCTAATCTGGAAGGATTTTCAGGCTGAGCAGAAATTCAGCCAGGAGGACGTTGAGCGAAATCTTGCCGTCGATCCAAGCAGCACTCAACCAAAATTTAGCGTGATCGCTTCCAAGGTCGATGATCTCGTCATATCCCTCGCGCAATATGCACGCAACAATCCGCATCCTCGGCAAGCGGTCGACCATCTCACCAATCTTCTTGCCGACGATATTGCGGTCGTCGACAAGACGTCGGATCTGGTAGTTGGTGGCAGCGCTTCTTACAAACGCTTTGATCTTATTAGCAAGCTCACTGACGAAAATACTCAGCCTCCTCCGGAGAGACGATACATCCGTTTCGGCTGTTACGAAGAAGCGAAAGACACGACAGGACTGTTCATCGACGGGGCGTCATCTATTTTTCTCGTCTTCAAGGCCAAGAATGATGACACCACCGTATCGTTCGAAAGCGTACTCGCAATGAAGCCAATGTTCGGCACAGATTCGAAAAACATCACTGGATTGATCGTTTCTTCGGACCGAGCATGGATCAACAAGGTGCTGACGAATTGGAATTACGTCTGCGGAGACTTCTCCATTAAGAGGCCCACATAGTCCGTCCGGGCTGAGCAGGCGCGCCGCCCGCGATTAGCCGGCGGCGCCGACCTCGAAGACCTCGCCATCATAGCCAGCCTCAAGTGGGATGCGGAGCTGGCGGCCGGTGGCGGTCTTGGTCATGACGGGCATCACCGTGACGATGGATTTGCCGCGGCTGTCCTGCAGCGCCTCTCCGACGCTGGCCTGCTTGCCTAGCCTGATCAGGTTGCGGGTGGTCGGGAACGGTAGCTTGAAGCGACCGCTTTCCCCGCCTTCCAAGGCCTCACGGGGGGAAACCCAGATCGAATCGGTGGATTCCCTGCCGTCATGGGTACCGAGCTGCTCTGGAGGCGCCGCGGCGAGGAAGAACCAGGTGTCGAACCGCTTCGGCATGCCTTCCGGCGTGATCCAGTGCGCGTAAGGGACGAGTTCGTCGAGCGCCAGCACCATGCCGGTCTCGGCCAGCACGTTCAGGAAGCTGGTTTTGCTTTCGCAGAGCCGGCTCCGATGCGCGAGCTCGATCTCGCGGGCGCGGGTGGCATCCACCAGTTCGCTCGATCCCTTCGGCCGCGCCAGCAGGATGCCGCTCTCCTCGAAGGTTTCTCTGATGGCGCCGATGCGGAAGCTGAGCGCGCTCTCGTCGAGCGCCTCGCCGGCGGAATAGAGCGCGTGGTTGGCGATGATCTCCTTGTCGCCCTTGTCGACGCTGCCGCCGGGAAACACCAGCGCGCCGGAGGAGAAGTCGATTTCGTAATGGCGGACCATCATGAAGATTTCGATTTCCCGCCGTGCCGCCGCGTCGCGGAGCAGCAGGATGGTGGAGGCAGGGCGCGGCGTAACGGTCTCGGCCATGGCTAGCCTGCGGCGCTGGACTGCGGCTGCAGATTGGCGCGGCGGTCGACGCGGGCCACGCGCGACAGAAGGTAATCGACCTCCGCCCTCGCCTGCGGCGTGATGACGGCGCCCGGCTTGCGCTGGGCGCTGGAGGCGATGATGCCGCGCTTCTGCAGCACATATTTGCGCACGGTGAGCCCGACGCCCGGCTGCTGCTCGTAGCGGATCAGCGGCAGATGTGCGTCGAACAGATCATGCGCGGCGTCGCGCTTGCCGGCCTTGGAGAGCTTGACCACGTCGATCAAAAGCTCGGGGAATGCGTAGCCCGTCATCGCGCCATCGGCGCCGCGCTCCATCTCGAAATCGAGGAACAGGCCGCCATTGCCGACCAGGATTGACAGCGGGCGCAGCGAGCCGTCCTTCTGGAAATTGCGCAGTGTGGTGATCTTCTCCAGACCCGGCCAATCCTCGTGCTTGAGCATCACGCAGGACGGGCAGTCCATCACGATCTTGCGGATCACCGCCGGCGTGAACACCACCGTGAGCGTCAGCGGGTAGTCCTGCAGCACCCATGGAATGTCGTCGCCGATCGCTTCCTGCGCCTGCTTGAAATAGGCGGTGATCTGGTCGTCGGTGCGCAGGTGCGGCGGCGGCGCGATCATGACGCCGGCGGCGCCGGCATCCATCGACGTCTTGGCCAGCGAACGCATCGAGGCGAAGCCCGGCGCGGACACGCCGACGATCACCTGCAGATCCTTAGCGCGCTTGATGAAGCGAACAGCCACCTGCTCGGCCTCGGCGGCATCGAGCTTTGGCGCCTCGCCCAGGATGCCGAGCACGGTGACGCCGTCGCAGCCGACCTCGGTGTAGAAGTCGCTGAGCCGGTCGATCGAACGCTCGTCGATGCGGCCGTCGTCATGGAACGGCGTCGGCGCGATCGCAAAGGTGCCGGCGGCCTGGGCGGTGAGCTTCGTCATTCGTGCCTCTATCCTCTCTTGTCATTCCGGGGCGATGCGCAGCATCGAACCCGGAATCTCGAGGTTCCGGGTTCACGCTGCGCGTGCCCGGAACGACTGTGTACTTCAAAACCGCCGCGCGCCCATCTTGATCTGCTCTTCCGAGAAGAAGATGTCCTTGGCGTGGGTGACGATATCCTCGGCCTTCCAGCCCGTGAACGGCGGCTTCCAGCCTTCCATTTCCATCATCCGCATCTCCCTGACCCCGCGCGGGCCGGAGACGCCGAGCACCTTGCCGGTCTGGTCGCCCGACAAGTCGCTGACCATGTATAGCACGGCCGGCGCAATGCCGTCCGGGTCGAGCGCGGCGCCGGGGTTTTCTTTATAGCGGGGCAGGTCTGCGGTCATGCGGGTCAGCGCGCCCGGCGCCAGCGTCCAGATCCGGATGTTGTATTTGCGGCCCTCGATCGCGAGCACGTTGGAGAAGCCCCAGATGCCGCCCTTGGCCGCACCATAATTGCTCTGGCCGAAATTGCCGATCAGCCCCGAGGTCGAGGAGGTGTTGACGATGACGCCACCGCCGTTCTCGCGCATCCATCGGAACACCGGCAGCGTGCAGCAGAACGTGCCTTTCAGATGCACCTTGATCACCCTGTCCCAGTCGGCCTCGCTCGATTTGGCGAAGGTCTGGTCGCGCAGGATGCCGGCATTGTTGACGAGAATGTCGGCGCGGCCGAAATTCTTGATGGCATCGTCGAACACCGACTGGCCGCCCTCCAGCGTCGAGATGTCGGCGCCATTGGCGACCGCGCGGCCGCCCTCGGCCTCGATCGCATCCACCACCTGCTGCGCCATCGACTTGTCGGCGCCCGAGCCATCACGCGGGCCGCCGAGATCGTTGACCACGACCGCCGCGCCCTCGCGCGCGAACAGTTTTGCGTAGGCTTCACCGAGTCCGCCGCCCGCGCCGGTGATCAGCGCCACCTTGCTGTCGAGTAATCCCATGGTTGTTTCTCCCGCTTCGTTATTCCTTTTCTCCGTCATGGCCGGGCTCGTCCCGGCCATCCACGACCTTTGTCGCCATTGGCAAGAAAGACGTGGATGCCCGGGACAAGCCCGGGCATGACGAGACAGCTCAAAGCGCCTCCACCGGAATCATCAACCCAGCACCGTCTTGCCGCTGCGGATCACGGTGACGCCGCGCGATTTCACCTTGGCCTCGAATGAGATCACGTTGCCGTCCTTCCAGAGATCCATGGTCACGGTCTCGCCGGGAAACACGGGCGAGGAGAAGCGCGCGACGTGCTGCTTGAAGGCGGACGGATCGTAATCGGCATAGGTCTGCAGCACGCCGCGGCAGGTGATGCCGTAGGTGCACATGCCGTGCAGGATTGGCCGCGGGAAGCCCGCTTTTTTCGCGAACTCCGGATCGGAGTGCAGCGGGTTGCGGTCGCCGCAGAGGCGGTAGATCAGCGCCTGGTCCGGGCGCGTTGCGATGTCGACGGTCCGGTCGGGCGCGCGCTCCGGCACCTTGTGCGGCTCGGGCTGGCCCTCGGACGGTCCGCCAAAGCCGCCATCGCCGCGGGCGAAGCGCGAGGCGACCAGCGTGACCAGCTTCTCGCCCTTCTCATCCCTGAGGATGGTCTGGTGGCGGATCACCGCGCCCTTGTCCTTGCCCTTGTCGAAGACGTCGAGCACGCTGGAATCAGCAGTGATGTTTGCGGCGGTCGCCAGCGGCTTGTGGAAGGTGATGTCGCGCTCGCCGTCGACGACGAGGACGCGATTGAGATTCATCTCGCCGGGGCCGGCGCCCCAGGCCGCCACCGATGCGAAGGTCGGCACCACCTTCAGCGGACGCGGTGTCAGCGTCGCCTCATTGACGAAAGCGAGTTCGCGCTCGTCCATGGGATCGGCGCCGATGCCGATGCCATAGGCGTAGAGCATCACCTCGCGATCGCCGTAGCTGTACTTCTGGCCGAGGTTTTTCAGGGCCATCAGTTGCTCGTAATTGATCGGCATTTTTCTCGTTCCTCCCCGGATATCCGCTTCGCCGGCGCCCGTTACAGCGCCCTCTCCCCTTGCGGGAGAGGGCAGCTCCGCGGTCCTGACCGGCTACATGGGTAACAGAATAGACCGGCGACATGGGTAACAGGTCAACTGGTCGGCAAGGAGGACCTTGCCGATGGGGTGGAAGGAGACCTGTACCGTGGAAGAGCGGATGCGGTTT
>NZ_JBVAPG010000088.1:0-35733 GCF_055413685.1 Bradyrhizobium sp. LeoA1Lang
CGGCGGGACCAGCCGCCTGCGCCGTGATGGTGAAGAGAGATAGCTGTCCGGGATCCAGTGTCTCGGACCGGGGACCGAAGATCGTGCGCTTGTACTGCGACAGGATCACCAGGAGCTTGTCGTTCTCCTGGATCGCAGCATCGCGCTGGGCGATCGCTGCATCACGCTCAGCCGCCAGCGTGCTGCATTCCGCCGACAACATGGCAAGCCGTGACGACAGCGCCGTCACGGCTTTCTGGAGCAATGCTGGATCGAAAGGCAAATCAATCATGCAGCGCGTTCTACTACAGCTCTGCATGAATGCAGAACTACTCTTGATGATGATCAACCAGCTCGTGTTGGTTGATCCACAACCCGCATCGGCACACGCTTCCAGTCCGAGCCGTCGAGCAGCACCGAGAGCTGAGCATGAGATAGCGGCATGACGCCTTCCTTGATCGGCGGCCAGCTGAACTGCCCTTCGATTCTCTTGTAGTAAAGAACAAGGCCGCTTCCGTCCCAGGTCAGGATCTTCACGCGATCTCGGCGCTTGGAGCGAAACACCCACAGCCCGCCGTCGAACGGATTGGCTCCAAACGCCTCGCTCACCAGCATCGCCAGCGAGTCCATGCCGCGACGGAAATCGACCGGCTGCGTCGCGATCCAGATCGATAACCCAGCGCGGAGCCCGATCATCGGCCAACCGTCCTGACTGCCGCAAGCACCTCGCAGAGTGCTCGCCGGTCGACCGTTCCCACGACACGGATGCGAACCACGCCGACGTCGATCTCAATCGCCCCCTGCTCCTCGCATGGCGGCAATTTGCCCCCGCAGCCCGTGATCGCGACCGGCACAAAGCCTGATGGCACGCCTCCATCCCTGCGCTCCGCGAGCTTCGCCCGCGTTGCCTGACGACGCCAAAGAAACAACAGGCTCGGGCTGATGTCGTGTCGCCGCGCCACCCCGGAAGCGCTTGCACCCGGCGCGAAACTCTCCGCGACAATCGCCGCTTTCGCATCGGTCGACCAGCGCCGTCGTCGGCCGGTCCCCGTGATGATCTCGACGCGCTGCAGCGTGTCGGAGCCGTCCTCAAGGATACGCGCATGCCTATCCTTATCGCCATCCTTACAACTATCTTTTGACATGGTGACCTCGTGACGAAACAATCCACGAGATCTTCCTAGCCGACCAGATCAGCCCTCAGTGCGTGGTCGCCGGATGACGCTCACGCCCGGCGCGATGTAGATGCCATTCGACGCGGCTGTGATCGGCCCATGTCAGGATGGCATTGCTGGTGAGTTCGCTGCCGTCGTCGCTGACCACCATCTTCGGCTTGCCGCGCTCGATCATCAGTCGGTCCAGTTCCGGCGCCACGCGGATGCCGTAGAGCTAGGTGTCGGCCACCAGCGCCAGGCACTCGCGGGTACAATCATCGACGACGGTCAGGATGCGGAAGCGGCGGCCGTCGGTAAGCAGATCCGACGCAAAGTCGAGCGACCAGCGGTCGTTCGGCGTCATCGGCACCAGCATCGGCGCCCTGGTCGCGATCGCTACGGCGGCGCACCGACAGCTTCTCTTCCCGACAGAGCCGGAAGAGCTTCTTGTGGTTGATCAGATAGCCCTCCCGCTTGAGCAGAACATGCAGCCGCCGATGGACGACAGCTTTCCGCTTCCCCGCAGGTGCAAACGGGCGCTGGAACACGGTCCCCGGTGGCGATCCCGCAGGTTGCTAATCAACGTTGGAGCGTGGACTTCCTACCCTATGCGATAATGACGGCCGTCGCTTCCTCATCCTGGCAATCGTCGACGACTTCGCGCGAGAGTGTCTGGCGTTGGTCGCCGATACCTCGCTGCCTGCTCTGCGGGTTGTGCGCGAACTCGATACCGTCATCACAGTTCGCGGCCGACCCACTCTGATTGTCACCGCCAACGGCAGCGAGCTGACCGGCATGGTGATCCTGCGCTGATCACAGGACTGGCACGTCGAGTGGCACCACATCGCGCCTGGCAAGCCGCAGCAGAACGCTTTCGTGGAGAGCTTCAATGGACAGCTGCGACGAGTTGCTCACGAGACGCTGTTCAGCTCACTTGGTCATGCCCGCGAGGCCCTCTCGCTTTGGAAGGATGACTACAATACGATCAGACCACACAGTGGCCTCGGCAATCTCACGCCTGCGGCTCACGCCAAGATCAGCACCCCGCCATGCAAAGGGACGGACGGGACGCTGCGCTACACCGGGGGCCCCCGTCCCGTTGCACCACCGAGCCAACAGGGCTCAAAATGAAGCAACGATTCTTGCCATAGCTGGACGAAAGGCGGGGCTCAGCTCAAAAGGCATAAAAGCTTAGATATCAATGAGATGCAGAAATCTTAAGCCCGTCAGGTCGACAACAGCTGGCTGGCGCCCTTGCTATCGAACACGTCCCTGGATGTAACGAGCATAAAATATCGGATTGACCTCGGGTCCTGAGTAAGGTTGTAAAGGCGGCCGATTACATATTCTAAAATGGCGGCACGCCTTATGCAATTTGAGCGATTGAAGATCCCCGAGTTGTTGCTGGTGTCACCGAAGAAACATGGCGATCAGCGTGGATTCTTCTCCGAAACCTTTCGCGCGGATAGCTTTGCGGCTCACGGGCTGGAAGTAGCGTTCGTTCAGGATAACCATGTTTACTCCGCGCAGAAAGGAGTGCTGCGGGGGTTACATTTTCAGTTGGCTCCACATGCCCAGGGTAAACTTATAAGGTGCGAGCGCGGGGCGATCTACGACGTCGGCGTTGATATCAGGGTCGGTTCGCTGACCTATGGGTGCCATGTCGGGGTTGAACTATCTGCAGAAAACTGGCGCCAATTATGGGTCCCGCCGGGCTTTGCCCATGGTTACGTCACGCTCGAGGAAAATTGCGAAGTTATCTATAAGGTCACGGACTATTACACGCCGGAGTGCGACAGTGGCCTTGCGTGGGATGATCCGGCGCTGGGCATAGATTGGCGGCTCGCACACGCTGACATCACTCTGTCAGACAAGGATCGAAAGCATCCGGGCCTCGCAAGATGCGCCTCCAGCCCTTCACTTTGGTCAGTAGGAAATCTATAAATGCGCGTACTCGTGACGGGTGGGGCTGGCTTCATTGGATCGGCTGTTAGCCGTCATTTCATCGCAGATCTGGAACATGAAGTTGTTATCGTCGATAAACTGACCTACGCTGGAAATCTTGCATCGCTCGCGCCGGTTGCATCTCGTGATGGGTATGTTTTTGAAAGGCACGACATTTGCGACGTCGCCGCGATCGATGCGATCTTTGCCAAATATCAACCCGATGCCGTGGTTCATCTGGCTGCCGAGAGCCACGTTGATCGTTCGATTTCCGGATCGGACGTGTTTGTGACAACAAATGTCATGGGCACATTTACGCTTCTCGAGGCCGCGCGCCGCTATCTCGCATCGTCGCGCAAGGCAGCTGATTTCCGTTTTATCCATGTCTCGACCGATGAGGTCTATGGCTCTCTTGGCGACGACGGATTGTTTACCGAAACGACACCGTACGATCCGAGTTCTCCCTATTCAGCCACGAAGGCCGCCTCCGATCATCTCGCAAAGGCGTGGCAGCGGACCTATGGCTTGCCAGTTATCGTATCGAATTGCTCGAACAACTACGGCCCGTATCACTTCCCGGAGAAGCTGATTCCTCTCATCATTCTCAACGCCCTCGATCGCATGCCCTTACCAGTCTACGGTGATGGCTCCAACGTGCGCGATTGGCTTCACGTGGAAGACCATGCGCGCGCGCTCGGGCTAATCCTCGTCAAGGGCCGTCCTGGCGAAACCTACAATATCGGCGGCCGCAACGAGCGGAAGAACATCGATGTGGTTCGTCAGATTTGTTCTTGGATGGATAATTTCCGGCCGATCAATCATTCGCACCACGACCTCGTATCCTTTGTCACTGATCGACCGGCCCACGATCGGCGTTACGCGATCGATGCAAGCAAACTGGAAAGCGAATTGGGATGGCGCGCACGGGAGACCTTTGAGACCGGTATTGAAAAAACCGTCCGTTGGTATCTCGATAACGCCGACTGGTGGAAGCCCTTGCGTGACAAGGTTTATAGCGGTGAGCGTCTTGGTCTCGTAAAGGCGTAAGGCAATAATGCGGGTGTACGTAATTGGGGCCGCCCAGGGCCAGGTGGCAAGGTCTCTACGTGAAGCGGCTAGGCTGTCCTTTTGGCAGCAACTTCGTGCGTACCATGCTTCGCTTAGCAGGTGAACGCGATCGGTCCCGCGTGGTCGATGATCAGATCGGATGTCCGACCTATGCGCCCGATATCGCGAGTGCTATCGTCGATATGGCACAGCCAGCTTGTGAACTCAGGCCGGCTTTCAGATTTTGCAGGGGTTAGCGCTTTGCCGGACGGTATACGCTGACTTGGTATGCATTTGCGTGCGAGATTATTCGGCCTAGCGCCGAGCGCGGCGGGCGCTCTGTTCCGGTTGACCCGATCACCAGTTCCGACTATCCCGCGCCAGTCAGGAGGCTGGCGAATTCGCGGCTGTCGAGGGCGAGGCTGGAAGCCGTTTTTGATATACGTATCCAGCCGATGAAAAGTTCGTTGGCGAATCGCTTGGATCGACTTAGTCCGCGTTGAATTGGGGCCGCATATGAAAGGCATTATCCTTGCCGGTGGTAGTGGGACCCGCCTCTATCCGATGACATTGGTCACTTCCAAGCAATTATTGCCGGTTTACGACAAGCCGATGATCTACTATCCGCTGACCACGTTGATGCTTGCCGGCATCCGGGAGATCCTGATCATTTCGACGCCGCACGATTTGCCGCTGTTTCAGGCTCTGCTGGGAGACGGCAATCGTTGGGGACTGTCTCTGTCATACGCCGTTCAGCCTCGCCCCGAAGGTTTGGCGCAAGCGTTCATCATCGGCGCACAATTTGTGCAAGGCGGTCCCTCGTCGCTTATCCTCGGTGACAATATTTTCTTTGGGCATGGTTTGCCGGCGCTGCTCGCCAATGCCGTGTCGCGAACCACAGGCGCGACGGTTTTCGCCTATCATGTCACCGACCCCGAGCGCTATGGCGTGGTCGCATTTGACGCACAGGGAAACGCCACTTCGATCGAGGAAAAGCCACTGCAGCCTAAGTCGAACTTCGCAGTGACTGGACTCTATTTCTACGACAACCGCGTCGTCGATATTGCTGCCAATATCAGGCCGTCGCCGCGCGGGGAACTGGAAATCACCGACGTGAACCGCGCGTACCTCGCCCGGGGGGAGCTGGCAGTCGAACGAATGGGACGCGGCTTTGCCTGGCTGGACACTGGAACGTCAGATAGCCTTTTGGAAGCTGCCAATTTTGTCGGCACGCTTGAGCGACGGCAGGGTTTTCGGATTGCCTGTCCGGAAGAGGTGGCCTTTAGCCAGGGTTATATTGATCGCGATCAGTTGGAACGTTTGGGCGCCGCGCTGGGAAAGAGCGCCTATGCACGCTACGTTAGCGACCTTGCAAAGAAAACGTAAACGTAGGCTCGCCGATCATAGCAACAACGTAGTCTACCATGATCCCGGAGATCCAGCAGCCAAGGACAACGACATGCCAGGATCCCCTTCCGCATTTTCCAGCGATCTGGCGGTCGTTTATCTGGCGCGCTACGCGGAAGGCGTAAAGCCAGTCGCGAATTTCGTTGAATCCTGGGAGCGGCATCCGCCCGGGATCGCGCATGACCGTGTGGTCATACGGAAAGGATTTCCGGACGGAAAAGTCGCGCAAGACAAAATCCTGCAACGCGCATTCTCGCACGCCGTCTCCGTGTCAGATGACGGCTTCGACATCAACGCCTATGCGAAGGCGGCGAGGCAATTGCCGCACAAGCACGTGGTCTTTTTCAACACGTTCTCCGAAATCGCATCGGATAACTGGCTTCGTAAACTTCATTCGGCGTTCGCTGATCCTACGGTTGGAATCGCCGGTGCCACCGGTTCCTACGAGAGCCCCCTTAGCACCATGAAGCGCGTCCGAAAGGGAGTATGGCAGCTTCAGAATCGGGGGTTTCCCAAGCTTGCCAGCTTCAACTGGTTGTTCCAGGTGATCAGGACGCGCTTGCCGAAGCGGCTTGCCATCAAGCTGGTCGTCAGGGTGGTTTCCTATTTCGCGGCGCGCACGACCAATCCGGATCGCGACCACGCGCTTGACGACCAGTTCGAAGCGTACTGGGCGGCCGAAATTGCTCCTGGTGGCAGGTTGGCACGCCTGAATGAGATTCCGGCGTTTCCCAATCCACACATCAGGTCGAATGCATTTATGATCGAGCGGCAGATTTTTCTCGATGCGCTGCCAGGTTCGATCGACACCAAGAACGACTCATATCTGTTCGAGAGCGGCCCGGACTCCCTGACTCAACGCATGCTCCAACGCGGTCTGAAGGTTGTCGTGGTGGGTGGCGATGGATGCATTTACGAGATGGACAGATGGGCCAAAAGCGGCACGTTTCGCCTTGGCAGCCAGCATAACCTACTCGTCAGGGACAACCAGACCCGAGCGTTTGACGATATGAACGCCGCCGAGCAGCGCGCCTTCGCGACGATGACCTGGGGCGATGAATCCAGGTAGGCTTGCGGACCGTTGAGACGGCCGCCCGCGCTCCGTTAGCGATGCCCACGGCTTGAACCCGATTGGGAGGGTGGGAACGCTATATGGAGCATGTTCTGCCGCAACCCGCTCCCCGGAACCTTATTCGTCGGTTTGACTGTCCGCGACGTTTATTCGCCGTCGGACCATTAACCCCTATTGCGGAGCTGTTTCGGGGGCAGAATTGCCCGCGGTAGACTGGGGTTAGATTGTGCTGCACTGCATTGGTTGGTAAATAGGCCGCCGAAGGGGGCGAACGGAGGGCGAACGAGGGCGCGCTGCGCTACAGCCGTTTTTCGCCTATGTCTGAGCCGATTCCAAAGTTCCCAGTGAGAAGCAAATGCACGTTCCCGAGAATGTTCACCGTGGCGATACGCCGCCTGACCCGTCCGGGTATTCAGGGCAACGCCTAACCGCGTCGGCGCCCGTGCGCGGCATCATTGGGTGCGATCTTGATGTTGCGGTGACGCGGATCGTCCACTACCAGGCGTCGCTCAGTAACGAATCGTCGGTCGTGCGATTTGCAGTTGCAGCGGTTGCCTGATGCAGGTTTTTTCGATTTCTCCTGTGAAAATATTGGCACGCCTGTGGCGCAACCGTGACCTGATGCGCGCTTTGGTGCAACGGGAAGTTGTCGGGCGCTATCGCGGGTCGGTGCTTGGGCTTTTCTGGTCGTTTTTCAATCCGATTCTGATGCTCGTCATCTACACCTTCGTCTTCAGCGCCGTCTTCAAGATGCGCTGGAATGTCGGGAGCGACTCGAAGACTGAGTTTGCGATGGTGCTGTTTCCCGGACTGATCGTATTCACGCTTTTCTCGGAATGCCTGAACCGCGCGCCCAGCCTGATCCTGAGCAACGTAAACTACGTCAAGAAGGTGGTTTTTCCGCTGGAGATACTTCCTTGTGTTGCGCTCGGTTCGGCGATCTTTCATGGCGCGGTGAGCCTGTGCGTGTGGTTTATTGCGTATCTGTTCTTGTTTGGAGTGCCGCATCTCACGGTCGTGCTGATCCCGGTGGTTTTGCTGCCGCTACTGCTTCTTATCCTGGGGGTGAGTTGGTTTCTGGCTTCGCTCGGTGTCTATTTGCGCGATGTCGCGCAATTCATGGGCATGATCACCACGGTCCTGATGTTCCTGTCGCCGATCTTCTATCCAGTGAGTGCGTTTCCGGAGAAATATCGCAGCCTGTTGTTCCTCAATCCGATCACGCCCGCGATCGAGCAGACGCGGGATGTGTTGTTCTGGGGAAAGGTGCCGGACTTGTCCATGTTTCTGATCTATCTTCTGGGCGGGGCGTTCGTCGCGTGGTGTGGTTTTGTCTGGTTTCAAAAGACGCGCCGGGGATTCGCCGATGTCCTTTGACGAAACCGCGATTAAGGTAGAAAACCTCAGTAAGTGCTACCAGATCTACAACAAGCCGCACGACCGTTTGAAGCAGTCCTTATTCCCGCGGTTGCAGGCGCTGATTGGCAAGGCGCCGCAGCAGTATTTTCGTGAGTTCTGGGCGCTGAGAGACGTTTCGTTTGAGATCAAGAAGGGCGAAACGGTCGGTATCGTCGGGCGCAACGGCAGCGGAAAATCGACCCTATTGCAGATGATCTGCGGAACTCTAAATCCGAGCGGCGGTACGATCAAGATAAACGGTCGTGTGGCTGCGCTGCTCGAGCTCGGAGCGGGCTTCAATCCGGAATTCACCGGTCGCGAGAATGTCTATATGGCTGCAACGCTCTATGGGTTGACGCGGCCGCAGATCGACAAGCGTTTTGAGCGGATAGCCGCATTTGCTGACATCGGCGAATTCATCGAGCAGCCGGTGAAGACCTACTCGAGCGGAATGTATGTCCGGCTGGCGTTTGCCGTGATTGCACATGTCGACGCCGACATTCTTGTGGTCGACGAAGCGCTCGCAGTCGGGGATGCGGTGTTCACTCAAAAATGCATGCGCTTCATCCGAGAGTTTCAAAAACACAGCACCTTGTTGTTTGTCAGCCATGATACCGGCGCCGTGCAGAATCTGTGCGAATCCGCGATCTGGCTGTCCCAAGGTCAGGTCCGGATGACCGGCACGTCCAAAGAGGTCTCTGAAACTTACCTTCAGTTCACGCTCCAGGAAGTTTACGGCGAAGAGGCCAAGTTGATTTCGGTCGCGTCGGACCAAACGGTTGGCGGGCCAGCGTCTGAAACATCGCCGGAGGATCCGCACACGGCGTTGGCTGTGGATTACGGGGCCGTGGCCAAGGTGCGCGATAATACCGCCGTCGCGACCGGCTGGAAGACCGGACAGGCTGAAATTCAATCCGTTTCTTTAACAAAATTGTCGGCTGGTCAGCAGGGGATATATGAAGGCGGCGAGCGCGTTCGCATGACAGTCCGCGCCAAGGCGCATGGTCCACTGGAGAAGCCGATCCTGGGATTTCTGATCCGGGATCGGTTGGGACAGGATCTGTTCGGAGAGAATACCCTTCCGTTCACCGATAGAACGCCGATTCGCGTCAAGCCCGGAGCGACGTTCGAGGGTGTGTTCGAGTTCCGTCTGCCAATGCTTCCCAACGGGCAGTACGCCGTCATGGCATCAGTCGCGGACGGCGACTGCTACGAAAACATTCAGCATCATTGGATGCATGACGCGCTAATCGTCAACGTGGCTTCAAGCAAGATTCGTTACGGGCTCGTCGGCATTCCGTTCGAGCGGGTAGAGTTGAAGGTTACGAATGATTAAACGAACGCTCCACGAGCTCTACGCCAACCACACCGGAAAGATGTCCGACAAGTGGACGCTCTATCTCGATGAATATGAGCGCCTGTTCGCGTCGATGCGAGATCATCCGGTCCGGCTGCTCGAGATTGGTGTCCAGAACGGCGGTTCGCTGGACATCTGGTCGCAATTCTTTCCGAAGGCGCAAGCGATCGTCGGCTGTGACATCAATCCGAATTGCGAGCGCCTGACGTATGATGATCCTCGCATCGGCATCATTGTCGGCGATGCGAATGATCCGCAGACTCAGGAGCTGATACTGCAGAGGTCCGGACAGTTCGACATCGTGATCGATGACGGGTCCCATCTGTCCAGCGAGATCATTAGGACTTTCGCGCTGTATTTTCCACATCTTGCGGAGGGTGGAATCTTCGTCGCCGAGGATCTGCATTGCAGTTACTGGGATAAGTTCGAAGGCGGGCTCTACTATCCCTATTCCTCGATCACGTTTTTCAAGCGCCTTGCGGATGTCATCAATCATGAGCATTGGGGGGTGCCCAAGGCTCGCGGCGAAATTCTGCGCGGCATCTTTGGCAAATACGGCTGCGAGCTACCCGAAGAAAGTCTGGCGTTGGTTCATTCGGTCGAATTCATCAATTCGATGTGCGTGGTGAGAAAATCGCCCGCCGCAAACAACGGCCTCGGTCTGCGCGTTATTTCCGGCACCGTGGAGCCGGTGGTTCCGGCCAACCAGGAATGGAGCGGCACTCCGTACAAATTGGATCCGCTCTTCGACGAAAGCAAGAATATCTGGACCAATCGATCTGCGCCGCCCGACGAGATGTTCCCCGAGATCGTGCGCGACCTTGCCACTTCGGCCGGGATCAATTCGGATCTGAATCGCGAGCTCTTGGACCTGAAGCAGCGAAACGAACAGCTAAGTCGCGAGCTCGATGAAATCCGCAGATCAACCAGTTGGCGAATAATGGCGATCCCGCGGCTTTTGGCAACTCGCATGCGAAGTCTGGCGTCCGACGCGCGGACCGGCAGTCTTCGTCGGATACTCAGCGCAGGCGTGAAGTCGCCCTGGCGGTCCTTTTCAAGGAGCAATCCGAAGATCGCCGATCGTCTTCGCAGGTTTGTCTTGCGACATGGATTTGCTTTTTATCGACAGCACATGAGGGACACCCAGCTGGGTCGCGCCATCGGTCAATATGTTCGTGATCGTGGGCTGATCAGTTCGTTCGACCTGCATTCGAGTTCGCTTCCGCTAGGCAGCCTGGAGATCGCTGCGTCCGAACCGACGCGCGCCTCTGATGTCGAGGCCCGTTCGCAAGTGCCAGGCTACCACCTAAGCCCTCCGCTAAATCTCGAGGTGGCGGACGACCTCGCCGATCGTCCCTCCGTCAACGTACTGCTGCCGAGTCTGCGCCTGAAAAGCATGTCCGGCGGTCCCAATACCGCGCTGCTGCTCGCGTCCATGTTGGCGGAACGCGGCGAACGGATCCGGATGATCGCCTGCGATGCATCGCTGGAGGGTGAAGAAGCCGCGCTATTCCCCTACATGGAGCGACTGTTGAACCGGCCGGTCGCCCGGGACCGCATCGAGATCGTCGATGGATTCGACCGCACCAAGCCGATCTCGATCGGGATCCGCGATGTATTTTTCGCGACTGCCTGGTGGACCGCCCAAATTGCGAAGTACGCCGTCGCCAATACTGCTAATAAGGCATTCATTTACCTGATTCAGGATTTCGAGCCAATTCTGCACGAGGGCTCCACCTTTCAGGCCCGTGCGCTCGAAACCTATGGCCTGCCCCATATCCCACTGATCAATACCCAACTCTTGCTCGACCATTTGGTCCGGGAAGGTGCGGGGCGCTTCGCAGACCCGGCATTTGTTGCCGATGCGCTATGGTTCAATCCTGCCCTGGATCGCACCCACTATTTTCCCATCGCCTCTCAATCCAAAAAGAAGGTGCTGCTGTTCTACGCCCGCCCCAGCATTGCACGCCGCAACCTGTTCGAACTCGGCCTCGTTGCGCTGCGTCGCGCCGTTGCCTCCGGCGCGATCGACAAGGACAATTGGGAAGTCTGGTCGATGGGCGAAAAGCTTCCGCCGATTGCACTCGGCGAAGGCGTCATGCTCAATCCGCTGCCATGGATGAGCTTCGACGACTACGCCAAGCGTGTGCGCACGGCCGATCTGTTGCTGTCGCTGATGCTGTCGCCGCATCCAAGCTATCCGCCGCTGGAAATGGCTGCGTCGGGCAAGCTGGTCGTTACCAACAGCTTCTCGGTAAAGACGGCGGATCGCATGCGGGCGTTCTCGCCGAACATTATCGTTGCGGAGCCGAATGCCGAAAGCGTCGGGCAGGCTATCGAGAACGCAGCAGGGCGGATCAATTGCGGGCTGCCGAGTTACGATTCCTCCGGCGCGATCGCATTGCCGACAGACTGGGATCAGAGCCTCAACGGAATCGTCACGGAATTGCTTGCGCGCCTGGAAGGGATGCGCGAGCAAGCGCTGGAAACCGCGCGATCGGTGGCGCCGGGCCTGCCGTCGGTGGCGAAGAGCGACTACGAGGCCTACCGTAAGACGAGTCTCGCCCGTCGTCGACGGGATGGAATGTACCATCAGACGCCCGGCCTGCTTTCGTTCGTAACCACGGCCTACAACACTGATCCTCGATTCCTC
Source organism: Bradyrhizobium sp. LeoA1Lang (assembly GCF_055413685.1). Classification (NCBI taxonomy): domain Bacteria; kingdom Pseudomonadati; phylum Pseudomonadota; class Alphaproteobacteria; order Hyphomicrobiales; family Nitrobacteraceae; genus Bradyrhizobium; species Bradyrhizobium sp. LeoA1Lang. The sequence continues at coordinate 12,012 of NZ_JBVAPG010000088.1, forward strand.
GAAGAGCTTGGCAACAGTGTTTTTCTTCAGGACGGGGGAATGCATTTCGAATGGCTGATCCTCGACAACGGCTCCACAGAGGAGGGCACCCGCGGCACCCTTGTAAGGCTCGCACGCCATCCCGGCGTGCGGCTCGAGCGCGTCGAGAGCAATCTAGGTATCATCGGCGGAATGCGGTACTGTCTTGAACGGGCGTCTGGGCGTTATATTCTGCCGCTGGATTCCGACGATCTGATCGAGCCCGATTGCGTCCACGTTCTCACTCGCTTCATCGAGGATAACAATTATCCTGCGCTGCTCTTTACCGACGAAGACAAGCTGGACTCGGGGCGGTTTCATTCGGCGTATTTCAAGCCGGACTGGGATCCCGTGCTGTTCCCGCACTCGTGTTACATTGCGCATCTTTGTGCCATCGATCGCGAACTGGCGATTCAGCTTGGCTTATACAGCGACGGCTCTGCCGAAGGCTGCCACGATTGGGACAGCTTTATCCGTTTCATGCTCGCCGGCAAAAAGCCGACGCATGTTCCGGAAGTGCTTTACAGTTGGCGCATGCATACCGCATCGACGTCTGGAAACATCGAATCGAAGTCCTACATCACCGAGTCCCACCGGCGGACGCTGCAGAGATTTCTTGATCGCTCCGGCGCAACAAATGTCGAGCTCGTGAACAGCCCACTGTTCCAGTACAATGTGGACTGGTGGTTCCGGCGAAAGCGATTGGATGCGCAATCGATTCAGACGGTCCTGATTGGCGCGAATGACGCCTCGGACGCGCTGCCGGACGCTGCGACCATCGTGCTGGGGCGCGGAAACGTTTCCGATATCGCCGATGCGATCGAGAGAATCGACAGCGATCTCGTCCAGCTGCAATGGAACGGCGTTTTGCCGCTCGACGACGAGTGGCGCTGGGACGCGATGGCGCTCCTCGAATTGTTCGCTGATGCGGTGATGGTCGGCGGCATGCTGCACGACGGCTCCGCAGTCGTGGATGGTCCCCGCGTTTTTGGCTACGGCGATGGTTGCGATTGTCCGGATCAGGGGCGCGCGCTGACCGATCCTGGCTACGGCGCGCGGATGTGGAAGCCACATACGGCTTCGGCAGTCTCGACAGCGCATTGCGTCGTCAGGACGTCGTTTCTGAAGCAGTGCTTAGGTGAACTGCGGCGCGAAGATGTCGCGATTGAAATGCTCGGCCCTTGGCTGGGCGCGATGGCGGCAGAAGGGGGCAGGAGAGTGGTCTATTCGCCCTTCATGCGCGCACGTGTCGACAGGACCTACACCGCGGTTGCTTCCCACAAAGGGATTGCGCGTTGGTTGTCGCGCTTCTGGTCAATGATCCCCGACCAGCGGGTCTATTCCCCGAGGCTCGGTCTTGAGCGGGAACTCGCCTACCGGGAAGTCCACCCCGAGGCCAATCTCCAGCATCTGGCGCGCCTCCACGCCGGGCTTCTCGGCTACTCCGACTGGCTCGACATGCATATTGCCCGGCGGCAGTCGCGCTACCAGCTCCCGGCTCAGACGGTCTCGGTTTCGCTCATTACGACGGTTTATGAAGGCACGAGAATCGACCTACTCGACGCGTTGGCGGCGTCAGTTGTGGCGCAAACTTTAAAGCCGCTGGAGTGGGTCATTGTCGCACACGGGCCGATTGCGCCGGACGCGCTTGCTCACATCGTACGCGAGGGCGCCGATCATTGGCGCGCAACGATCGTCGTTGAGCCGGCGTCGCTCGGTATCATGGGTGCCATGCGTCGCGGACTGGATAAAGCCCAGGGCGACTACATCGTGCCGGTAGATGCGGATGACCTGCTCACGGTGGATGCCGTTCAGATCTTGGCGAGTTCGATCGAGCGATTGGACCGGCCGGACATGATTTTTTCCGACGAAGACGCGCTCGTCGAAGGCAAGCCGGTGTCGCCCTATCTTCGTGCTGCGTTCGATCCCGTACTCAACCTCGACAGTTCGTATATTTGGCACCTGTGTGCTATCAACCGTGAGCGCGCCCTGTCGCTGAGGCTCTATACTGATCCCGGCGCCACATGGTGTCACGATTGGGACAGCGTGATGCGGATCGCCAATGCGGACGGCCGGATCGAGCACGTTCCCGAAGTGCTTTATCATTGGCGGCAACATGCCGATTCGACAACCCACAAGCCGAAAGGAGACGACCGCTCGATAGGGTCAGTGAAGTATGTCCTCGAGCGACAGATCGCACGTCAGGCGAAGCCCGACCAGTTCTTCGTTGCGGACTGGCCGGAATATCGCGGTGCGCGTGAGCTGTATATTGCGCGCAAGACTGATTATCTGCCTCAACTGATCTGGATGGGCGACGCGACCAGCATGGAGAAGGTTGATTCCGATGCTGTTGTGCTGTTCGCCGCTAACGGGTTAACTATTCAGGCACAAGAAGCTGCAACGGAAGTGGCCCGCCTGCTTGAACTGCATCCCACGATCGGTGCCGTTGGAGGCATTGTAGTCGGATCCGACGACTTTGTCTCGGACGGATGCTACATGCTTAATCGGGCTGGTGTGCTGGAATCGCCGTGGGTGGGTCGAAAGGTAGGCTGGGCTGGCCCCTACGCATTGGCATTGAAACCGCAGACCGTGGTGACAACGGGCGATTTGCTCGCTTTGTTTAGGGTTTCGGCCTTGAAACGCGCTGGTCTCTGGCCGTTGGAAATGAGCGAGCATTCGTCGTATCTCGCCCGCGACATTTGCCTCCTCTTAGCGAAGGACGGGTGGACCACGGCGTTCTCGCCGCTCGTCCGCGCGCGCACGGGCCGCGCAGCTCAAGGGAACGCAGCCGTCACTCGCTTAGTGCCTAATGTCCGGCGCGAAAGCCACGCGCTGGTGAGATATGGAACGGCGCTTAGCTGCAGAGTGTAGATATGGCAAAAGACAGGTGCCGGTGTTAAATGCGACCGATGCCGTTCATAAAGGCAATGCCAACTTCGCTGCCGCAAATGGAGAGCCAACTGCGAATAGGGGATGATGAATACCGAAGCTAACGTCAGCAGCTTGTTTGAAGGGAGAGCAGTGCAATACTGAGAAGCGGTTCAACTCAAGTTGCCTTATTTCAGGGTATCGAAGCGGACGTGCCCAGGCACTTTTTGCGGCTATAAGAACAAGTTATCCGCAGCCATTGGCTAACTATCATCTTGGATGCGAGCGGGACGCGGCCGGGCACGGAGATTGGAATCAACCATGGGGTATGGCAAGTGACACAGGGCAGGAAGCGTCTCCGGCTTACGATTATCTGTCCCGTCTATAACGAGGAGAAAACTGTTCCGCTGTTTTTTTCGCGCGCCCTGCCGGTGATACAGCAGCTGCTGGCGAACTATCATGTTGAACTGCTATTTCTCAACAACGCTTCAAGAGATGGGACCTACAGTGAGATCTGCAAGCTGCGCGCGCAATACGACTTTGTCTATGTGATCACGCTCAGCTCGAATGTTGGCTATCAACGCTCGCTGGAATGCGGACTGCGAAACGCCGAGGGCGACATCATCGCGTTCATTGATGTGGATTGCGAAGATCCGCCGGAAATGCTTCTCGATTTCGTGAGCTATTACGAGAAGGGTTTCGATATCGTTTATGGCGCGCGCGTTGACCGCGCGGAGGCGAGGCCGATTAAGATGATGCGCAAGGCATTCTATCACGTCGTCCGTCTGCTCGCAGACGACGATATCATTCTTTACATGGCTGAATTTTCCTTGATGACCTCGGAAGTCCGTGACGCCATCGTCAATGAACAGAACTCCTTCCCCTTCATTCGTGCCTCGATCTCGCGGGTCGGATTCAATCGCATCGGTCTGCCCTACAAGCGGGAGCGCCGTATCGCGGGCGAGACCAACTACAATCTGTTGGGGATGACGATCTTTGCGATCGCCGGAATTCTTTCGTCGACGACGCTGCCGCTGCGTCTACCGATCTATGTATTTCCGATGTGGCTTTTGCTGACGGGGGTGCTCGGCGTCATACAGATTCTGAACGGAAATCCATGGTTGATGCTGCTCAACGTGCTGAGCGGCTGTACTTTTCTGGGTTTGACCGCGTCGTTCACTGCACTCTATGTGGCGCGATCCTACAAGAACGGATTGGGACGGCCGAACTATGTCATGAACCGGCGCTATACGCATGCGCAGCCGCCCGTCGTGACGCCTTGAACGAAGCCGCCATGCAATCGCGCGACGGCGTACCGCAGGCGGTCCATGATTTCGTCAGCTTCGACGGCGGCGTGCGGGCGCGCGGCTATTTGCAGCAGCCGGACCGCTATCGCTTCTGGCGCGGCGTGATCGACGAGACCCCTCGAATTTCGCGAGGAGCGGGCCTTTCCTATGCGGGCGCGAGTTTTCTCGCCGACGGGCTTTCGGTCTCGCACCGCTGGTTCGATCGGGTACTCGATTTCGACACTGGCCGCAGCGTGGTCGAGGTGGAGACTGGCATCACGCTGTACGCCCTGCATCGTTTTCTGTCCGCGCGCGGCCTGTATTTGCCGGTCCAGCCGGGTCATGGGCGCATTTCCGTTGGCGGATGCATCGCAGCCGACGTTCACGGCAAGAACCAGACCCGGGACGGGACCTTTATCAACCAGGTCGAAGAGGTCACGCTCGTTCATCCGGCGCATGGAACGTTGCAGGTGTCCCCGCAGCGCGACGGTGAATTGTTCAGGCTGACCTGCGGCGGTTACGGCTTGACCGGCCACATCGTTCGCGCCCGGCTGCGGGCCTGTGCCGCGCCAATCCCATGGGTGGAGATCCGCGCTGCGCCGTTCTCGAGCGCGGAGCAGGGGTTCAATTGCCTACGTGAGGCGGCCCGAAATGCAGATTTTTCGTACACATGGCACGACATGAGCACGGCCGGCGCCGGCTTTGGCGAGGGTTTCCTGATTCAAGGAACTTTCGTGTCGCAAGACCGAGCGCCAGCCACAACGCCCGGCCTATCGGAGGCACCGGTCCTGTCGGCGGATGGTCGCGCGAGGTTACCGGTGTCTCTCTTGAACCGGCTCTCGACGCGGATGCTGAACTTCTTCTATCGCTGGCAGCAGCGATTCGCGCGCAACGGGGAAGTCGTGGCGCTGGCCGACGCGCTGTTTCCAACCCACAAGGCGCAAGCCTATTTCCAGTTCTTCGGCGCCGCCGGCTTCCGGGAATATCAGGCGATACTGCCCCACGCTGCCGCCACGAACTATGTGGATGCAATCCACGGCTATCTTCGTGAGAAGCCGCTGCCGATCACGCTGTCCTCCGCCAAGTTTTTTGCTGGCTCACGCGAGCTGCTGCGCTATACGGGCGACGGCATTTCGCTGGCGCTGAACATGCCGGCCGGCGCCGACGCCGACATGTTCATGGCGTTCTTGGACCAGCGGATGATCGAGCTTGGCGGAATCCCGAACATCATCAAAGACTCGCGGCTGCCGCGCGCGGTCGTCGACGTGTGTTACCCCGAAGCGGACCGGTTTCGTGAGGCCTTGCGCGCGTTCGATTCGAAGCGGTTGTTCCGCTCGGATCTGTCGGAACGGTTGAAGCTGTGACCGCCCTCGTGGTCGGAGCTTCAGCCGGCGTCGGCCGGGCGCTATCGGAAGCGCTTGCGGCCAACCGCAAGCGGCTTCTTCTCGCAGCAAGCGACGCAGAAGACCTCAATGCCTTGGCCCGGCATCTGCGCCTCGTCTATGGCGCAACTGTCGTCACGGTCGCCGCGGACGCCCGCGATCCCGACGCTTTTGCCGAGCGGATTTCCGCCGCGGCCACTGAGATCGACGATATCGATGAACTCTACTTTCCGATCGGATTCTCGCGGCGGGACGATGGAGCGCAACTGGATGCAGACGCTTCCCTTGCCATTCTCAACAGCAACCTGACTGTCGTGACTGCCGTCACGGCGCGATTCTTGCCGGGCCTGCTGCGGCGACCCAAAGCGCGCATCGTCGGCTTCGGATCGATCGCTGCCGTGCGCGGCCGCAAGGCCAATGTGATCTACTCGGCGGCGAAGCGTGGACTGGAAAGCTATTTCGAGAGTTTGCGTCATCTCACTGCGGGTGCCGGCGTCATCGTGCAGCTGTATCGGCTTGGATATATCGAGACGCAGCAGTCGTTTGGCCAGCGGCTCCTGTTTCCTGTGGTGACGCCGGAACAGGTCGCGCGCTATGTCTCTGCGACGGAAGGGCGCGATTTCGGCGCGTGCTTTTTTCCACGGTTCTGGTGGCTGATCGCGCTCGCGGTCGCCTGGCTTCCGTGGCGGATCTACAAGAAGCTCGATTTTTAACCCTCAAGTCGCCTGGCGCAAAGGAGCGAGCTTGGCGGGGACGCCCCAGAAAGCCATCGGTTCGTAGTCGGGGTAGGGATAGTGGCCGCGATTGAGTTGGATCGGGCTGGCGCGGCTCTCGCATCGCTGCCGCACCAGATCGAAAACCGAGATTGGGCGCCCACTGCAGCAGTTGATCGCACCGCTGCAGCGCTCTGGGTTAGTCGCTGCCCGGACGAAGTCGGCGGCGACTTCTTCGACCGGCAGGTAATCCCGCAGCTGATCGCCGGCAGACATGTTGAAGACGGCATCGCCGCGCTCGATCGCGCGATCAAGCTGGGCTAGGAGACTGTTCGGATTCTGTCCCTCGCCATACATGTAGAACAGCCTTAGCCACTGCAGCGTGAACGGCCGCTGCTTCTGCAACATCTCCAGGCTCTTGCGCAGCGCATCCTTGGCGAAGCCGTAGGGCGTATGGGGCCTAGTCTCCATCTCCTCGGTCAAGGGTCCATGCTGCATGCCGTATTCGAGGCAGGTGCCGGCCACCATCAACTGGCGTGTTCCCGCCGCGACGGCGGCTTCCAAAAAAGCGAGATCGGCCGGCAGATTACGGCCGATGTGAAAGAAATCACGATAATTCGGTAGGCCGGGCCACGCCAGATGGACCAGCACATCGGCCTCTCCAGAATGCTCAACGACGAGCTGGAAATCGGCCGCAAGGTCACAGGAGACGAATTTCACCTGCTTACGCCAGGGCATCGTCGCGGCGCGTTGGGCATCGCGGGCCACGGCGACAACGGTATGCCCTTCGCGCAGGAAACAGGCAACGACATGCCGGCCGACGAAGCCGGTCGCGCCGGTCACCACGACCTTCATGGCAGAACTTTCAGCTCCGGAACTGCCACCACGAACCTGCCGCCCCATGACTTGATCTGCTCATGTTGCTGCAGGACTTCGGAGGAGATGTTCCAGGGCAGGATTACAACCCAATCGGGCTTGCGCCTGGCAAGCTCGTCCGGAGGCAGGATGGGAATGTGGCTGCCGGGCATGAACTTGTTCTGTTTGGAGGGTGCCGCATCGCAGATGAAGCTAATGAGGTCGTGCTTTAGCCCGGCATAGTTCATCAGCGTATTGCCCTTCGCGGCGGCGCCATAGGCGGCGACCGACTTGCTGGCGCGCTTCTGCTCGATCAGGAAGCCGAGGAAGTCGTTCTTGACCTTGTCGGCCTTTTGCTGGAACGCTTGGTACAGGCGGAGGTCTTGCAATCCGAAGTGCTTCTCCTCAGCCAGCATGGCGGTCATGGCCGCCGTCGTCTGCCGCGGATCGTCTTGATGGCACCCATAGATCCTCAAAGAACCGCCATGGGTCGGCAGCTCTTCGAGATCGAACACGCGCAGGCCGGCCTTTTCGAAGATGCGGGCGACCGCCGTGAGCGACAGATACGAGAAGTGCTCGTGATAGGCCGTGTCGAACTGGTTGCAGGCGATCATGTTCTTGAGATGCGGAAACTCAAGATTGATCGTGCCGCCCGGCTTGAGCGCGATCCGCAGGCCCGCAGTGAAATCGTTGATATCAGGTACGTGGGCGTAGACATTGTTGCCGCAGATCAGGTCGGCCTGCCGTCCGCCTTGAGCGAGCTTTGTCGCCGTGGCCGCGCCAAAAAACGCGCGAAGCACCGGCACGCCGATCTTCTCGGCGGCATCCGCGGTGCTTGCGGTCGGTTCGATGCCGAGGCAGGGGATGCCCGCCGCAACGAAGTTCTTCAGCAGATATCCGTCGTTGGAGGCCACCTCGATGACGAAGCTGTCGCGCGTGAGGTGCAACGCTTCAGTGATCTTGTCGCAATAGGCCTTGGCGTGTCTCAGCCATCCCTGCGAGGTCGAGGAGAAGTAGGCGTAGTCGCTGGAGAACAACTCGTCCGCTGCGGTATAATCCTCGGTCTGCACCAGCCAGCACGTGTCGCAGACGAGGATTTTCAGCGGGAAGGTCGTCTCCGGCGCGCGGAGCTGCGCTTCCGACAGATAGGCGTTCGAGGGTGGCGCGTGCCCGAGGTCGAGGAACACGTGTTGCAGTTGCGCGTGACAGTGACGGCACTTCATAGCTCTATGCCCTTAAAGCCAGCATCAAGATAGGGATGTGAGGAGTCACGTGCGGACAAGTCTCTTGGCGGCAGGGGCCAGGCGACCCCGACCATCAGATCATCAAATCGAATGGCACCCTCGTCCGGCGACGAATAGAATGCCGTGTGCAGATACAATAGTTCGGAGTTTTCCTCCAGCACCTGGAAGCCATGCGCGCATCCTTCGGGGATCACGAAGGAGCAACGGTTGTCCGGAGCAAGTTCGATTGCCGTCCATTTCAGGAAGGTGGGCGAGTCCTTGCGAAGGTCGACCGCGACATCGAACACCCGACCTCGCAAGCAGCGCACGATCTTCATCTCCGCCATTGGCGGCTTCTGATAGTGCAGGCCACGGACCGCACCGACAGCGCGGGTGATCGACTGGTTGATCTGGACGATCTTGCGCGTGCCGATGATGGAGCTTTCCTCATTGGCGCAGAACAGACGCTGGAACGAACCGCGGTGATCCGAAAGTACGCTGGTCTCGGCGATCCAGACCCCGGCGATATCGGTTTGGACCAGTTTCATGCCCCGCGGCCCCTCGTCCAGACAAGGCCGCGCGCGCTGGCCGCAGCAATATAGCGCTCGAGCTGGATCCGGCTCAGCGCTTCATTGCGCTCGAGCCAAGCCCGATACCACTCGGCAGTTGCCGCGACACCCTCCTGGAAGTTCCAGACCGGCCGCCAACCCAGTTCGCTCTGCGCCTTGCTGGTATCAAGCTGCAGCAGTCTGGCTTCATGCGGCTGCTCCTGATCTGTGCGGTGCCAGTCAACGGCCGGCCAGGCGTCTTGCATCTGCTCGAGAACATTCTTGACCGTTCGATTGCCGTCGCGGTCCGGTCCGAAATTCCAGGCCCCGAGGCACGACTGATCACCCTTGAGCAGACGCTCGCCAAGCAGAAGATAGCCGGACAGGCATTCCAGCACGTGCTGCCAGGGCCGCGTGGCGTTGGGCGAGCGTATCTCGACCGATTGGCCGGCGCCGATCGACCGTACTACGTCAGGAATCAGCCTGTCTTCCGACCAGTCACCGCCGCCGATCACGTTGCCTGCACGCGCCGTTGCCAGCAACGGGCTGCCCGCTGTGTGGAAGAAGGACCGTCGGAAGCTCGCTGCCACCAACTCTGTACCGGCTTTCGAGGCGCTGTAGGGATCGTGACCGCCCAGCGGATCGATTTCGCGATAGCCCCAAACCCACTCCTTGTTCTCGTAGCACTTGTCCGTGGTCACCACGACCACCGCTTTGAGCCCGGACAGCTTGCGGCAGGCCTCGAGCACGTGGGCCGTACCCATCACGTTGGTAGCCCAGGTCTCAACCGGGCTGCAATAGGACCGGCGCACCAGCGGCTGCGCCGCCATGTGGAAGACCATATCGGGCCGTGTCTTCAGAATGGCGCCCTCCAGCGCCTCCTGGTCGCGGATATCGATGAAGTTCGAATTGATGTCGAGGCGCAGGATGTCCCAGTGGTTTGGGCTGGTTTCCGGCGGCAGCGAAATGCCGGTAACTCGCGCGCCCAGCGTCTCCAGCCAGAGCGTCAGCCAGCTTCCCTTGAAGCCGCTGTGACCCGTCACGAGGACGTGCAGGCCGCTATAGATGTCAGAAAACATCTCTACCAGCTTTTCCAGGGCGCGCGGCCCTTGGCCCACATATCCTCAAGCTGGTTCTTGTCGCGCAACGTGTCCATCGCGTGCCAGAAACCATCATGTTGGTAGGAGGTGAGTTGCCCCTTTGCCGCAAGCGTCTGCAGAGGCGCCTGCTCCCAGACCGTAGCGTCGCCCTCGATGTAGTCGATCACGGACGGTTCGAGCACGAAGAAGCCGCCATTGATCCAGGCGCCGTCGCCGGCGGGTTTTTCCTGGAACTGTTCGACCCTGCCGTCGTCGATGCGAAGCGCGCCGTATCGTCCGGGTGGCTGGATCGCCGTGACGGTTGCTTGCCGTCCTGTCTTCTTATGCACCTTGATCAGCGCATCGATATCGATATCCGATACGCCGTCACCATAGGTGAAACAGAACGTCTCGTCGCGGAGATACGGCGCGACACGCCTCAGCCGTCCGCCAGTCATCGTCGCTTCGCCGGTGTCGACTAGCGTGACCTTCCACGGTTCGGCAAACTTCTCGTGGATCTCCATCTTGTTGTCGCGCATGTCGAACGTCACGTCCGACGTGTGCAGAAAATAGTTCGAAAAATACTCCTTGATCACGTAGCCCTTATAGCCGAGGCACACGATGAATTCGTTGATGCCGTAGTGCGAATACATTTTCATGATGTGCCAGAGAATCGGCTTGCCGCCGATTTCGATCATGGGTTTGGGCTTCAGATGAGATTCCTCGCTGATGCGAGTTCCCAGGCCGCCCGCCAAAATAACAACTTTCATCCGCCGTCCTGTCCCCGTTCAGCTAGCCTTGTATAGACGTTCAGCCGATCTTTTGCGCTGAAAATATCCGCGTCGACCAGTTTACAATACCTGCTGTGCGCCCTCAATGCTTCGACGTTCTTAAGCTATTGTTATCTGGAGAAAATCTCTCGCCCCTAACCCCAAACCGATTGAGTATCCAATCGGCCGTAAAGATGCAATTTCGGATTGCTCGTCGTGATTGCGGTTAGGCCGCGCGGCCCTGTTGCCTCCCCAAGGGGACTAGCTCCGCGCTGTCGGGCCAGCCGATCGGCACTGGGCTCGCGCAGGGAATCGATTTTGATCCTTCAAGATTCTGGCCGCATGGCGTGTGATATATCGATCCCGATCGAGGTGAGCACGTCATCCCAAGCCTGGAGTTGAGCTGCTTTCGTTAACACGCGCTCAACATACTGGCGGCCTAGTGTGTCAGCTCGGGCAGGAGCTTCCTCGCTGCCAATCAATTGATCCAACGCCCCTATCCACTGCGCGGTGTCGCGGCATGCGAGTTGGCTGCTGCCGACCGCCTCGAGCGTGCGTGCATAAGAAGGGGTTTTGGAGGCAATGACGGGTAAGCGTGCAACTCCCTGGCTTGGCCGGGCGAGAACGCTCGATATAGCGCGCCGCATCTTTGACCATGTCAAGGTCGTCCCATGGGAGCGGGCGAGTTGGTCAGACACCACTACTCAGGGAGATTTGGCGGTCATTCCGATTGATATGGACAACTGCATCACTGGCGGAAAGCCAGGCAACAAACTGGCTCTTCTTTGTCGCGCCGGCGCGCCGCGAAAGTCGAACAGCGGTTGTCGCTGAAAACCTTTCGAATACCACGCAATCCCACGCACTAGTTGTTTCGGATTGCTGCGCGGGACCGAGAGAATCGATCAAGTCGTAGACGACCCCGAGTTCGCAACTCGCCCCAACCGGGGCCAAACTCAGAACAGACTCTCCTTATAAACGGGGGCAAACAGGGGAGCAGGTCACTTTAGTTAGATGCCACGGACTGCTTGTGCAGCGCGGGTTGCACCAGTTTTGCGCGAATGATACGAGGCTTTCTCGCGGAATGGTCATGATACGTGGGGGAGCTTATATTGGTTGATATCGGGATTTGCCGCAGGTACCCGCTTCTTTTTTGGATCGGCGCGCTGATCGTCTTTCTGCAGGCCTACCGAGTGCCGGTCATGCCGATGCTCCCGGGCCTGGATGGGTCATTTCCTCACATTTTGAACCTCGGGGCTTCCACCGGGGCGCGGTTTGGAACCGATATCATCTATACCTACGGACCGCTCGGATTTCTCCTCGCAATCGAAGACGTCGGCAGCAATTTCACGGTGGGGTACGTCTTCTGGACCATCGTGTATTCAGCTTTTGCGGCGGCAATGAGCTACTTCGTCGTCAGCCGTACACAGGCCTGGAGCGCGATCCTGGGACTTGCCCTCGGCGCAGTTGTATCCGGCTACATCGATGTCGAAAGACTGCCGCAGTGTTTCGTCATGCTGCTGCTATTTTTGGGGTATGAAGAACCTCGGTTTAGGAATCCGATCATCGCATGCTGCGGACTGATAGCTGCTGTCGGGCTCTTGATGAAGGTGACGATTGGCGTCGGCTGCCTCGGTGCCATAATCGCAAGCACGCTAGTACCGTTCACCTCAATTCGCCAGATCTCTCGACGTGCCGCTGTCGCAATCATATCAACCGCGGTGAGTTTCTGTGTCGCCTGGATTATCCTCAGCGGATCCGCCGAAGGAATTTTCTCCTATTTCTACAACTCACTGCAATTGTCCGCCGGATATACCGCGTCAATGAGCGTCTCTCGAGCAAACGAGGGACTGAGCTTAAGCCTGTTTTTGTCTGCTATGGCGCTGCTCGCGATCTTCGCCGGACTGCTGCCCCGCTGGCGCAACTTGCATGCGCTGGCAATCATAACTCCATCGGTCGCCATCGCCTGGAAACATGGCGTCGTTCGATATGACGGTCACGTTTTCGCGCTCGTTATCATCCTGGCGTTCTCGACGTTCTGCGTCTTGATCTTGCATCTGAGCAAATCGCCGGCTTTCCCGAATAAAACGACAAACGGTCGGTTCACCCTTGCCTTGTACCGACCGGCGGTCGCCATCCTCGGAGCAGTGGCCATCGCGTTTCTGATTGCAGCAGCACTTGACAATGCCGCTCTCAGAGCCGCGCCTAAAGTTGCAGGGGGGCTGGAGCCGCTGGCGCACCTCCGACACTATTCGCAATATCGATCGTACCTGCGGCGAGTCTCAGATTCGCAATTGGTAGGGTCTCGACTCGAGGCAGATATTCTGGCTCGCATCGGCAAGAAGACGGTCGACGTATATTCGTATGAACTCGGCTTTGTGGCCGCCAATCCCCAATTGAACTGGCGGCTGAAGCCGGTTTTCCAGCATTTCAATGCCTTTACGGAACACCTCGACAGCCTCAACGCCGATTTTTTACGAGGTCCAAACGCGCCCAGCTTTGTGATCATGTACCACCCGGGGGACACGATCGCCGGCGTCGATGATCGTCACCAACTTTTCGATGATCCGATCGCCTTCCTGCAAGTGATGCGACACTATCGAACAGTGTTCGTGGAGAATGACCCTTCAAAACTTCAGGTTGGCTTGCTGGAACCCTTAACGGACGCGGAGCGAGGTTTTAGCGAGCCTACGCCTTTCAAGTCGGAACTGGCGCGCTGGAATAAGGCGATTTCTTTGCCTGCAACGTCGACCTCGGCAATTTTACGGGTCAGGGTCGATCTCACCAAATCTCTTTCCTCGAAACTTAAAGAGGCTCTCTTCCGCCTCAGCCCAATACACCTCGTCTACATCCTTTCGGACGGCACCGAGCAAAGATATCGGCTGATGCCGCCGCACCTGATGACCGGCGTCTGGATAGCTCCGCTCTTTGAGAATTATTCCACGCTCTATAAATTCCTCGGTGGCCTCGATTGGGAAGGACCGAAGGTCGTCGCGATCCGCTTCGAGAGCGAGAACCTTAGCGACTACAACGAGCCCTTCTCCGTGTCCTGGGAGAAGATAGACTGCGACGAGGGTACTCCGTGCCAACCGGCGTCTTCGCGATTTGTTTCGACTTTCGCTGATGGGCGGAAAGGTGTCCCATCCCTCATTCGGACCACGATCACCGCGGAAATTCCCACTCCGGCTCACACCATCCGAGCAATTGACGTTCGTCTATCCACCTATGGGCAAATCAACAAGGGGCTCTTGACCCTTTCAGTGCTCGACGACAACGGAAACGTTCTGGGCAAGTCACGGTTGAACGCCGCACTTGTGCGCGACAACAACTATGCCATGTTCACATTCGACCCGATCATTCAAATCAGCGGTGGAAAGACCTTGCTGCAATTGTCCTATGAACCGGTCGGCCAAGGGCTGATAGCCGCCTGGAAGAGTTCTGAGACTGCACACGACCTCGATTTCCGGGCTTATGGGGATCAAGTGCCAGTGCTGGAACGATAGGTCCAAGCGCATGGGTAGGGGGCACCAAGCCGGTCCGAAGGGCGACTTGCTTACGATCAGCCTCGGTTGATAGACATCATTGGTCTGGGTAAGGAGGGAGATCGGTTGCGGCATCGGACGGGACGCGATCCCGCTTACAAATGTCCTCAGCGCGAAGGGCAGCTATATCGGCGTTGATATCGTTAAGGACTCGATCCGATGGTGCAGCGACAATATCACTGTAAGGCATCCAAACTTCAAATTTGTCCATTTCGATATTGGCGACCAGCTTCATAATCCTGGCGGCACGATGAGAACGACCGACGTGAGGCTTCCACCGCCAGATGCCTCCATCGATCGAATTATCCTATGGTCGGTCTTTACGCACATGAGGAAGGTGGATATCGCGCACTATCTTCGCGAATTTGCCCGCGTGTTGAAGCCCACCGGCACCGCCTTTGCGACGTGGTTTATTGTGAACGACGAAATCCTCGCGAAGGCAAGAACAGTCAATCTCACGCCGTTCAATCTTCGTTTCGAGCACGTCCTAGAAGAAGGCTGTTTGATCAACGATCCAAGATCGCCAATGGGCGCCGTCGCCTATATAGACACCGAGATGCAAGCGCTTGTAGCTTCGTCCGGACTGGAGGTCGTTGGTGATGTTCTTCCTGGTCAATGGTCCGGATACTTCGATATTCCAAAGGGAGGGCAAGACGCGACTATTCTACGGCGCAAGCGCTAATCAAGACGCTACGCAGTCATATTGCTCATCGAAGCGGTGCCGACACCGTTTCCGGCACCGCTATTAGAAAACCTTTGTTCCACACTCGTGTGGGTGCTCATTCTCACGGTCCAATTGGAGCTACCCCCCAAAGAGATTCCAACCACGAGCCGGCTGAGAAAAGGCCGGACGGCAACGAAGGAAATGCTGCCGATGCAGCCGGGCGATGTGCCCGCGACCTACGCCGATATCGACGATCTCGCGCGCGACATCGGGTTCAAGCCTGCGACCACGATTGAGGATGGCATCGAACGATTCGTGAACTGGTATCGCGAATATCACAAGGTCTGAGCGAGGACTGCCCCCCGTTCACCTGTCCGGGAGCCGTCTTAATCAGAAGATCGGGATAGATGGCTCCGGGTTCAGCCGGTTTTCTGCACTTCCGCCTTGATCCGCAAAGGATTTTCTTAATATAGGATGGAGCGGTCAAGGGGCGCATCAGCAGCGACTATGGGGTGCTGTGAAGGCGCCAGGGAGGAGAAGCATCCTGCATGAGGACGCCGGAATCAGATGATCCACAACCCTTTATCCATCCGAGCGCCGTGGTCGAGGAGGGGGCGAAGGTCGGCAAGTTCACCAGGGTCTGGTATTTCTCCCACGTCGCGCCAGGTGCGGTGATCGGCGAGAACTGCAGCCTCGGCCAGAACAGCTATGTCGAGCGCAATGCCATCGTCGGCAATGCGTGCCGGCTTGGCAATTCGGTCTCTATCTTCTCGCATGTCGAGCTCGAGGATTTCGTGTTCTGTGCGCCCTACATGGTGTTTACCCACATCTCCTTTCCCCGTGCCGCGGTCAACCGCCATGCTGTCTTCAAGAAGACGCTGGTGAAAACTGGCACCACGCTTGGCGCAAACTCCACCGTGGTTCCCGATATTACCTGTGGCGTCGGCACTTTCCTCGCTGCAGGCGCAACGCTGACCAAGAGCTCGAAGGATTGGTCAATGATGGTGGGAACGCCTGCGCGGCAGGTCGGCTGGGTGAGTGCGTTTGGCGAGAAGATCGATCTGCCGCTAAGCGGTCAGGGCGAATGGCGCTGCAAGCATACCGATGACCTCTATGTTCTGAACGGCTCGGAACTGGTACGACACCCTGGCCCTAAGGACATCCTCAAATATGAGCCGGGCCAACGCTTGATCCGCATGGAGGTCCGCTAGCCGTCTCGTCCGTCATCTTGATCAGCTTTGGTCTTTTTCGATTGCAGGAGCGGTTTCACGAACCGCTCCAAATTCTGACCTGAAAACAAGTATCCTTTCAGCCCGGCGGCGCGCGCCGCCTCTAGATCGGTAGGCTTGTCCCCGACAAGAATGCTCCGGTCGATGTCAATCGGGAAGCGCTTCAATAGATCGGTTATCATGCCCGGTGCAGGCTTGCGTCGGTCACTGATCTGACGATAGCGTTCTATCGTGGCTTCAGGATGATATGGGCAATATTCGAACGCATCTATACGGGCTCCGATCTTCGCCAACTCGGCTGCCATCCACTCATGTAACGCGTTCACTTGAGTTTCGTCGTATAGCCCTCTGGCGACGCCCGACTGGTTGGTGATCACAAAGGCGAAGTATCCCGCATCATTGACGGCTTTTACTGCCTCGCGTGCGCCCTCTATCCATTTCAACTTGCCGATCTCGAATACATAGCCGGTATCTTCGTTCAGCACTCCGTCACGATCGAAAAAGACTGCTGGTCTTCTTGCGGCCATCCAATTCTGCCTATCGATGCTCAGTGCCTAACGCCAATCAGAGTTTTCTTGCCGATAACTTGTCGCAAGTCCATATTTCCTCGAAGTCTATCAACTCCTTTCGTCCGATATCACCTTGCCGTCGTTCGGCAGCGCGCCGGCGCCGACCAGTTCGACATTGCCGCCAAGCTTGGTCACCGTCCGCAAGGTCGCTGCGAGCTCGCTCTGAAAGGCTGTGCTCGCCGCGGCTGTTTCTGCCTTCAGCGTCATCACGTCGGTCTCGCCGGAACGTGTCACGACCAGGCGTAGTCGCCCGAGCTCCGGATGGCGTTTGCCGATCTCGGCGATCTGTTCGGGGCGCACGAACATGCCTTTGACCTTTGTCGTCTGATCGGCGCGCCCCATCCAGCCCTTGATGCGCATATTGGTACGCCCGCACGGGCTTGCCCCGGGCAGGGCCGCGGTAAGGTCGCCAAGTGCGAGGCGGATCCAGGGGTGGTGCGGGTCGAGGGAGGTGACCACCATCTCGCCGACGTCAGCCTCCGCCATGGGGGCGCCGGTGCCGGGCCTGACGATCTCGAGGATCAGGTCCTCGTTGACCACCATGCCGTCGCGGGCCTCGGTCTCGAACGCGACCATGCCCAGATCGGCGGTGCCGAATGCCTGATAGGCCTCGATGCCGCGCAACTTGATCTCCTCCTGCAGCGATTTCGGAAAAGCCGCCCCCGACACCAGCGCGCGCTTGATCGAGGAAACATCGCGCCTGGCGCTCTCGGCTGCATCGAGCAGGATCTTCAGGAAATCGGGCGTGCCACTGTAGCCGATCGGCCGGTACGCCTCGATCAGCTCGAATTGCTGCTCGGTATTCCCGGGGCCGGCCGGGATCACGGCGCAGCCGAGCGCGCGGGCGGAGGTGTCGAAGATGAAGCCGCCGGGGGTAAGATGGTAGCTGAAGGTATTGAGCACCACATCGCCGGGACGAAAGCCTGCCGCGAACAGCGCTCGCGCCCCGCGCCAGGCGTCGGCCTGGGCGCCCTCGGGCTCGAAGATCGGCCCGGGCGACATGAACAGGCGCGCAAACGATCCTGGCGGCCCGGCAACGAGGCCGCCGAAGGGTGGGGCGGCCTTGTGTAGGGCCGGGAGTTCCGACTTGCGCAGCACCGGCAGGCGCGCCAGCGCGGCGCGGCTGGTGATGGTGGCAGGATCGACGCCTTCGAGGCGCTCGGCATAGGCCGGAGCCGCCATGGCCCGCCGCAGGACCTCCGGCAGGCGGGCGAAGAGTTCCGCCTCGCGCTGGGCGGGATCGCGGGTTTCGCGGGCGTCATAGTGATCCGTCATGGGTCATCCTCACGGGTTCGCGCCAATTGCGCTCCGCCTTCGACGTGCTATCAGACGGCTTCCCGCCGAACTGGCGATGCTCCGGGAAATGCAATGGCAGATATGCAGACCGCCGCAGCGAGCGGCCCTTCCGATGCCGATGTCGTCGGCAGGTTGAAGCGTCGCGTCATCGATCACTGTCTGCCGTTGTGGTGCACAGAAGGCTGGGACGGTGTGGCAGGGGGCTTCGTCGACCGGCTCGATCCCGACGGCCGCGCCGATCGGCTCGCGCCGCGGCGTATATTCGTTCAGGCCCGGCAGATCTACTGCTACGCCAAAGCCGCGCAGATGGGCTGGTACGCGGAAGGCCGTGAGATCGCTCTGAAGGGGCTCGATCACCTGTTGACGAAGGCGAAGGCGCCGGACGGCCGGCCGGGCTTTGTCCACAGGTTGACGGCCGACGGCGGGGTGCTCGATGCGCGGCGCGACACCTACGACCACGCCTTCGTGCTGCTCGCGCTCGCCACCGTTTACGGGCTTGATCGCGACGCGCAGGTGCGCTCGGAGATCGATGCGCTGCTCGCCTATCTCGATGGGCACCTGCGCTCGCCGAATGGCGGCTTTCTCGAGGGGACGCCGGCGTCCCTGCCGCGGCGGCAAAATCCGCAGATGCATCTGTTCGAGGCGATGATCGCCGTATTCGATGCAACGCATGATCTGGCGTTTCAGCAGCGCGCCGGCGAATTCTTTGCGCTGTTTCTTGCCAATCTCTATGACAAGCAGACCCAGGTGCTCGGCGAATATTTTGAAGACGACTGGTCGAGGATTTCGCCCATCAGCGTTGAACCCGGGCACCTGGCCGAATGGGTCTGGCTGTTGAAGGGTTTTGAGCGCATCACGGGCTGCCCGACGGGACGCTATCGCGGTGAATTGCTGGCGTCGGCGCTGCGCTACCGCGACGAGGCGACCGGTTGCCTCACCGATGAGGGCAATGTTGAGGGCCGTATCCGGCGTCACTCTCGGCGCCTGTGGCCGCAGAGCGAGATCGCAAAGGCCTGGATTGCGCAAGCTGAAGCCGGCGAGGCGGGTGCCGCCGACGAGGCGCGCGCCGCCTTGGCGCGCCTTGAGCGGCATTATCTGAGCCACCCTGTTGCGGGCGGCTGGTACGATCAGTTCGACCGCGACGGCAAGTCGCTGGTCGACACCATCCCTGCGTCTTCGTTCTATCATGTTCTTTGCGCGGTTACGGAAGCGGAGCAGGTGCTGCAATAGGCACCCGGCTACACTCACAGCCACCGCTTCCGCCGCTTGAAGCTCTTGAGGTTCTTGAAACTCTTGCGCTGGTCGCCGGCGCCGCCGAGGTAGAATTCCTTGACGTCCTCGTTGTCGCGCAATTCGTCGGCGCTGCCGTCGAGCACCACCTTGCCCTGTTCCATGATGTAGCCGTGGCTCGCCACCGACAGCGCCGCCCGCGCATTCTGCTCGACCAGGAGGATGGTGACACCGAGGTCGCGGTTGATCTCCTTGATGATGGCGAACACTTCCTTGACCAGCAGCGGCGACAGTCCCATGGACGGCTCGTCCATCAGGATCATCTTCGGGCGCGCCATCAGCGCGCGGCCAATCGCCAGCATCTGCTGTTCGCCGCCGGAGAGATAGCCGGCCAGCCCCGTACGCTCCTTCAGGCGCGGGAAATAGTTGAAGACCATGTCGATGTCGGCATTGACCTCGCCGTCGCTGCGGGTGAAGGCGCCGAGCCGCAAATTCTCCAGCGACGTCATGTCGGCGATGATGCGGCGTCCCTCCATCACCTGAAAGATGCCGCGGCGGACGATCTTGTCGGGATCGATGCCGTTGATGCGCTCGCCGTCGAAGATGATCTCGCCGCGCGTCACCTCGCCGTCTTCGGTCTTGAGCAGCCCCGAGATCGCCTTCAGCGTGGTCGACTTGCCCGCACCGTTGGCCCCCAGCAGCGCTACGATCGAACCCTTGGGCACTTCGAGGCTCAGGCCTCGCAGCACCAGGATGACGTCGTCGTAGACCACCTCGATGTTGTTGACACTGAGGAGGGGCGGCGCGGGGACCGCGCTCGGTGCCGGGTGAGTTGCTTCGACGGTTTGGGTCATCTCGTAATGCCCTCGGATGTCATTGCCGGGCTTGACCCGGCAATCCATCGCTCGAAAAGCGTTGTTTCTTGATGGATGCGCGGGTCAGGCCCGCGCATGACAATTCGTGTGCGTGGGACGGACCGCTCCCTCACCACCCCAGCCATTCCGGCTTGCGTGGCAGTTCGACGGTCTTGACCTTCTCGAGCTTGATCGTGCCTTTGGCCATGAGGTCGTTGAGATCGCCGTCGGTCGAGCCCGTGACCTTGGAGCGGTAGAGATCGACCTTCGTGGTCGGGCGATGATCCTTTTCGGTCCAGGTCGAGGCGTTGCAGACGCCTTCCATGCCTGCCGGCACCCAGTCTTTCTTCTGATAAAAGCCCTTCGCGACGTTCTCACCGGTCGCACCGCCGTTCTTGTTGGCCCACTCGATCGCCTCCTTCATGTAGAGCGCGGAGCAGACGGCTGCGATATAGTGCACGGGACGGTAGATCTTGCCGGAAGGATCCGACATTTTGGAGATTTCGATCACCGTCTTCATGCCGGGCGCATCGCCGCCCCAGCCGACCGCGGTGCGCAGCGGGAAGATCACGCCGTCGGCGGCATCGCCGGCGGTCTTGGCCGCGTTCTCATCCATGCCCCAGACGTTGCCGAGGAACTGTACGTCGGCGCCTGCCGCTTTGCAGGCCTTCAGCACGGAGATGTTGGAGGCCGCCGTATTGCCGAGATAGGCGTAGTTAGCGCCGGAGCTCTTCAGGCTGAGGCATTGCGCCGAGTAGTCGCCGGGGGTGAGCGCGAACACCAGCGGCGGCAGCACCTCGAAGCCGAGCTCGGTGGCCATGGCTTCGCCGGCCGCCTTCGGCGCGTTCGGATAGGGATGATTGGCGCCCATATGGACGAATTTGGGCTTGCCCGGCTTGCCCTTGGCTTTCCAATCGTCCGCTGCCCACATCAGCATGGCGCGCAGCGAGTCAGAATAGCTCGGACCATAGAAGAAATTATAGGGCGCGGGCTTGGCCTTGCCGCTGGTGCCTTCCGGATCGGTCAACGCTGCCGCATAGGAGCCGGAAATATCGGGGATCTTGTCCTGGGCGAGGAAACCGGTCAGCGCTTCCGTATCGGCGGTGCCCCAGCCCATGATCGCCGCGACCTTGCTGTCGGGCGCCGACCATTTCTTGTAAAGCGCGATCGCGCGCGGCACCTGATAGCCGTAGTCGTTGGTATCGACATTGAGCTTCTTGCCGCCGATGCCGCCGTTCTTGTTGACCCAGGCAAAGGTGTCGGCGACGGCCTGGCCGTAGGGCGTGCCGACGTCCGAGGTGCCGCCGGAATAATCGGCGAGGTGGCCGATCGCGATCTGGGCCTGCGCGGCCACGGATACACCGCCGATCAGCAGCGCCAGCGAAGCCGTGCTCAAAAGGGATCTAATCGTCATGGTCTTTCCTCCTGTTATTCGTTGATGCGTTTGTAAGTCTTTGCCCCGACCTCAATGTGAGAACGGGTAGAGTTTCCAATATGCCTTGATCTGCCGCCAGCGATGCGCAAGCCCGTCCGGCTCGAACATCAGGAACGCGATGATGATGAGCCCGATCGCGATCTCGCGCAGAAACGTGATGTTGTTGTTGAGCTCTAGCGCCCTGTCTATCGCGCTTCCCTTCAATTGCAGGCTGAGCCACTCCATCGCCTCCGGCAGCAGCACCACGAAGGCCGTGCCCATCAGCGTGCCCATCACTGAGCCCGTGCCGCCGATGATGACCATGGCCAGGAACAGCACGGAGCGCTCGATGCCGAAACCTTCCTGCGAGACGACAAGCTGATAGTGCGCATAGAGCGCGCCGGCGATACCGGCGAAGAATGCGGCAATGCCGAACGACAGGGTTCGGTATTTGGTGAGGTTGATGCCCATGATCTCGGCGGAAAGATAATGGTCGCGGATCGCAATCAGCGCGCGGCCGTCGCGCGTGCGCATCAAATTGGTGACCAGAAGATAGCTGATGACCACGTAAGCCAGCACGACATAAAAATACTGGCGGTCGCCGCGCAGCGTGTAGCCGAAGATCGAAAATGGCTCGGCGCTCGCCGGCACCGAGCCGCCGGAGAACCATTCGGCGCGGGAGAAAAAATCGAGCAGGATATATTGTGCGGCGAGCGTCGCGATCGCGAGATAAAGCCCCTTCAACCGCGCCGCCGGCACGCCGAAGATCAGGCCGACCAGCGCGGTGACGAGACCCGCAAGTGGAATGGCGAAGAACACCGGGATCGGCGCGTTGTTCGAGATATAGGCCGAAGTGAAGGCGCCAAGCAGGAAGAACGCCGCGTGGCCGATCGAGATCTGCCCGGTGAAGCCGACCAGCACGTTGAGGCCGAGTGCCGCGATCGCGAAGATGCCGATCTGGATCGAGATGCTGAGCCAGTAGTTCGCAAAGACGTAAGGCGCGAGGCAGGCCAGCACGATGCCGGCGATCGCGAAATTGCGGCTGGTGATGGTCGGAAAGATCGTGGTGTCGGCCCCGTACGTCGTACGGAAGTCGCCGGAGGGAATCAGGGAACGCGTCGCCATGGTCAGATCCGCTCAATATCCTTGGTGCCGAAGAGGCCGTAGGGCTTGATCATCAGGATGATGATCAAGACGTAGAACGGCGCGATCTCGTAGAGATTACCCCAGTGCAGGTACTGGCTGTCGACATATTGCGCGACATTCTCGAGCAGCCCGATGATGATGCCGCCGAGCACGGCGCCGCCGACCGAATCGAGCCCGCCGAGGATCGCCGCCGGAAATACCTTGATGCCATAGGCGGAGAGACCGGAAGAGACGCCGTTGACGACGGCGACGACGACGCCCGCGACCGCCGACACGGTCGCCGAAATCGCCCAGGCCATCGCGAACACGCTTTTCACGGAAATGCCAAGCGACTGTGCGACCTGCTGGTTGAAGGCGGTGGCCCGCATCGCCAGGCCGTATTTGGAGGCGCGGAAGAACCAGGCCATGCCGATCATCATCGCGATCGAAACCACGAGACTCATCACGTAGACGGTCTGGATCTGGAGGCCGAACAGGTGGACCGATTGGCTCTGGAATACGCGGGGGAACGGCTGCGGGTTGACGCCGAACATCCATTTCAGCGCGGCCTGGAACACCGTGGAGAGCCCGATCGTCACCATGATGACGGAGATGATCGGTTCGCCGATCATTGGCCGCAGGATCACGATCTGAATTGCGATGCCGAAGATGAACATGAATACCAGGGTGATCGGCATGCCCAGCCAGAACGGCACCTGGTATTTGGCGAGCAGTGCCCAGCACACCCAGGCGCCGATGAGCAGCAGTTCGCCCTGCGCGAAATTCACGACCTGGGTCGCCTTGTAGATCAGCACGAACGACATCGCGACCACGCCGTAAAGCGTACCGACCACGAGGCCGTTGATGAGGAGCTGGAGCAGGAATTGGGTGTTCATGTTGATTGGCGACTAACGAAAGAGGGGAACGCCGCTGTGAGCAACCGGCGACATGGGTAACACTTCAAACCGACGACATGGGTAACACAATTCTCGTTTCGTTCAGGTCTGCTGTTGCTGGGGCTGTGGACCCTGGGGGCAACGCGCAGCGTTGTCCCCAAGTC